>JACRII010000075.1 GCA_016235875.1 Planctomycetota bacterium | reverse complement strand
CGTGTAATAACCTCTACCACATATAATTATCGGGGCGAATGGAGATCTAAAAAGTGGTTTCTTGAAGCAGTAAAAGGGAATGTATTTGTTTCAGATGCCCATGTCATTCTCGATCCTTATAAGGTTGTTCTTGCCATTTCGATTCCTTTAATAGATGAAAATGGGAAAATATATGCTGCACTGGTCGGACAACTTAATATGGAGCGTTTGTGGGAGATTGTAGATAGTATTACGATTGGGAATACGGGTTTCGTTACGATTATGAATGACCAGCGATACTATGTTGCTCATCCAGATAAAGGAATGTTGTTCCGGCAGGCGCCATTTGATCCAGAGAAAAAGTTCGGGGTTATAGATTCTTCTGATTCAGAGGCGCTTTTTTACAGCACTGAAAAATATTCCAGTACGTTAGAGTACGAGTTACCTAAATGGCGGATTGTTGTTGTGCAGGGAAAAAGAGATGCCTTATCTAATTTATCGAAGTTAAAATATAACGTTATATACGTTTTAATTATTGGTCTTTTCCTGGTAGTATTAATAAGTATTTTCTTGTCCAGAAGTATAGTAAAACCGATACAGACTTTAATGCATGGCATGTCCATGGTGTCCAATGGCGATTTGAGTTACAAAACGAGTCTAAAAAGCAGGGACGAAATCGGCTTATTAGGGGCGGCTTTCAATGATATGTTAATGCGTTTAAATAAAGCACATCAAGAACTTCAAGGCAAAACAGAAGAATTACACGAGGCATTTAATAAGATTAGTTTGTTGAACGTTACCCTGGAAAAGAGGGTAGAGGAAAGAACTAAGGAATTGAGGGAAAAACAACATCAGTTGGTCCAGGCAGGCAAATTAGCAGCCATTGGCCAATTGGGGGCCGGGGTTGCGCATGAGTTGAATAATCCCATCGCAGGTATCCTGGGCTATACACAATTTATGCTCGATATAGTATCGAAAGAAGATTTAAAGGTAGAAGAAGTTTACACATTTAAGAAGTATTTACGGCATATGGAGAATGGGTCACTTCGTTGTAAAGAGATAATACAGAATCTGCTTCAATTTGCAAGGAAATCACCCGAAGAAGTTGTATCTGTGAACGTAAATAATGTTGTAGCGGATACGTTATCTCTCATAGAACGTCAGCTTTTAGTAAATAAGATTGAAGTGATTAAAAATTTAGCCCCGGATATAAAACAGTTTGAGGGGAATCGTGGACAATTACAACAGGTGTTTACCAATATAATTATAAATGCGCAGCATGCGATGCCTGAAGGCGGGCAGTTATTTATCTCGACCAGAAATGAAAATGGCAATGTGGCTATAGAATTTAAGGATACGGGCTGTGGGATTCCCGAAAAATATAAGGATAGAATATTTGAACCGTTTTTTACGACCAAGATGGACTGGAAAGGGACTGGACTTGGTTTATCTATATGTTATGATATTATAAAAAATCATAATGGGAGCATTGAGGTGTACAGCCAGTTAGGGAAGGGTGCAGTATTTACGATAATTTTACCCGTAAAGAGTGATAAAAATGTTTAATCAAGGGGTAGTAAAATGATGGACACATTAATGGAAGTTGTTGAGCGGGTACGAATACTTGTTGTTGATGACGAAGAAATAGTCCGTGATTTACTTTACGATATGCTCTCAAAGACGGGATACAAGGTAAAGACTGCAATGAACGGGCAAGATGCGATTGCACAGATTGAAAACGAACACTCCCTTTGAAATAGTTATTACCGACCTCAAAATGCCGGGTATGAGTGGACTAGAATTGTTACAGCGCGTACAAAAAATAAATCCGGATATATGCGTATTGATTATTACTGCATATAGTACGGTTGAATCTGCCGTTAACGCAATGAAACTAGGCGCATACGACTACATTTGTAAGCCTTTTGAGCTTGAGGAAATGAAGGTTATTATAGAGAAGTCCGTGGAACGGCAAAAGTTGTTGCAAGAGTCACGCATGGTAAAGCATTATAAGCATCTTTCAATTACAGATGGTCTAACCAAAGTTTATAATCATCGATATTTTCATGAATTTTTAGACCGTGAATTACAAAGGGCAAGAAGGAATGCCAGCACGTTTACCCTGATGTTTGCAGATGTGGATAATTTCAAACAATACAATGACGTGAATGGTCATTTGGCTGGAGACGAGGTGCTTCGGGAATTGGCTCCAATATTTTTAGATACAACGAGAAAAACGGACTTTGTGGCGAGATATGGTGGTGAAGAATTCGCGGTAATTCTTCCCGATACGGTGATTGAAGGCGGTTTGCGTCTGGCTCTTTATATACTCCAGGCAATTCGTACAAAAAAATGGTTGTATGCCGATGCACTTCCTTGTAAAACAATTACCATGAGTATTGGTATCGTATCATATCCAAAGGATGCGCTTTTGAAGGAGGAATTAATTAAGAAGGCCGATGAAGCTATGTACCATGCAAAGAAGACAGGGAAAAATAAGATATGTTATTTTGATATGAACAAGATAGTTGACTACAAAGAAGAAGGAACAGGATCGATCAATGTTGATAAAAAATAAAATCTTTGCGGACTTCAAGTGGATAGTATTATTGGTATTTTGCATAACAGCAGGTTGCGGGAACAAGGCAGATTATCATAACAAAGAGGGGCTTTATCTCTATAATAAAAGAAAGTTCGACGAGGCAATTACGGAATTTAAAAAGGCATTAGAACTGAACCAAAGGCATTACGATGCCCATTTTAATTTAGGTGTAGCTTATTACGCAAAGAACATGCCCGACGAATCAATAGCGGAACTGAAAAAGGCAATCGAAGTAGACCCCAATGAACCGAAGGCATATTACAATATCGCCTTTGCCTATGTGGCTAAAGAGAAAGTTGCTGAGGCAATTTCTGAATATAAAAAAGCGATAGAATTGTATGCTGCGAAAAAAGATAAAAAAGAAGCTGAGGGATATCTTTATCTGGCAGTTGCCTACAGTTTAATCGAAAAACAGGAAGAAGCATTTGGTGCGTGTAAAAAGGCAGTAGAAATTAATCCTGAGTTAGAGGACGGACATTATTTCTTTGGTGTTTGTTATTATAAAAAGAATATGTTTGATGAGGCCACGGCAGAGCTTAAAAAGACTATTCAGTTGAATCCGAAATCGGAAAAGGCACACAGTATTCTGCTTGCAATTTACGATAAACTGGGAAATACTGAAGGCGTTTTTGAGGAAAATCGCATATTGAAACAGCTTGAAATGGAGCGGAGAGAACGATGAGAGATATTGCAACGGATAGGAGCAAAGAGAACGATTTGAGAATACTCGAACAAGCGCTTGCCTTAGAAATTGAGGCGACCAGACGATATCAGGAACAGCATGATATTGTGAAAGACCCGGAAATACACACCCTGCTGGAAGGTCTTCATAGAAATGAGGTTGATCACGAAAAAATTATTCGGGGGCATATTCTACGGCTGATTGGAAGCGGCAGCGATAGGATAGGATAGGATAGGATAGGATAGGATAGGAGATAAATAATTTATCTCTGCCTTTCCGTCTATGCGGTGAATCAACCACTTGTGATAAGGAAATGAAATAGGGGAAATATAGGCATGCATCATGGATATTTGTCGATTATCAGGATGATTGAGACCGACCTTGAATTCGAGAAGGATGCGGTGCGGATATATAATGAATTTGCAGAAAAAGTTTCTGACCCACTATTAAAAGAGGTCTTTGTAGAGTTTGCTAAAGCAGAAACGGGACACGTGAATGGTCTTCAAAGATTACTGCAATTTATTCAAGACGGAGAACATGAAGTGAAATTTTATTGTCCTGTATGCGGATGGGAAGTTAATTTTGGGAGAAACCCCAAGATTGGGGACCAGGCCAGATGCCGGATGTGTGGGGTTATATTTGAATTAATCGAAATAGGCGGTGATTACGACATCAGAAGGTTATAGTGTTGATACGGAAATACCCCTCACCCAGACCCTCTCCCACAAGGGGCGAGGGAACTTTCCCTCCCTTGACTTCGTAGTGAGTCTTCGGCGTGAGCTCAGACGAACGCTCAGTCGAACGATGGGGGGGGATTAAGGGAGGGTGAAATATTTTCATGCTCTACTTGATATAAAATAATATGGATGTAAGGGTGTACAGAATATCAACCTGTCATTGGTGTGATAAGGTTGAGACATTTTTAAAAAAACACGGTATAAATTACAAATCTATGGTAATAGATTTGTTAGATGGAACCGAGCAGGAAAAGGCCATTGCCGAGTCGTATCATCTCAGTAAACAACGTTCATTTCCCGTAACCTATATTGATGGTACTTGTGTTATTGGATTCCACGAGTCGAGGCTGCGTCATTTATTGAAACTCCCTTCACAGAGAGAGGAACAAGAAAGGATTAAATTAGAAGATGGTGAAATCAAACCCGGTTTGTCTTCAAGGGAGAGAGATTATCGCGAAACCATCGGAAAAACGCGCGATTGGCTGATGAGAGAAGCAAAGAGCCACGGCTACACAATTAATCCTGACAAACAGGTAGTCGAAGAAATTCTTACAGGACTTGCTATCAACGAGAAGCGTTACGGATATAAGGCGTGTCCCTGCCGTTTGGCTACCGGAAAATATCAGTTGGATTGCGATATTATTTGCCCGTGTTCCTATTGTTTTATGGATGTTGAAAAAAATGGGAGGTGTTATTGCTCATTATTTGTATCGGATCGTTTTGTTGCAAGTGATCCCGCTTTGCCCCAATATGTGCCTGACTTAAGGGAGAGGAGCGAAACGGGAGGAAGCAGAGTGGCGCCTGTAGCAGAAGAAGTTTCCGAAGTAGCGGCTGGAGCGCCTGCAATCCTGCTTAAGACTCGCATAAAAGTAATTGGCTTTATGCAGGATATTGCTGATAAAAATAAAGCCAGAGAGGGATTCCTGAGAATGACAAGTGGACTGGATACACAGGCGACGGATGTTCAGTGGAATGAAGATACAGCTTGTGTAAGTAAAGTGATTAATGATACGAAGGTTACCATAAAACTGAGACAGGATCAAGAAGTATACACGTATCAAATTATTTGTACGGCAGTTAATGGGAAATTAACGAATGGAGAAAAACTTTTTCAGAGAGTAGACGTCCCTGAACATAAAAATAAACTCTTTGAGTGTTACCTGATTGTGCCGGGTGTGGCTTACACCAAAGAAGACTTGCAACTCCTTTTGCCCGGGCAAAGATACATGAGCCACGTTTATGACAAGTACAAAGTTGCAGCAGGTTTTGAGGTGGAAGGAACGGGAAAAGATACATTTGTTATATCGCCGGATGATCAGATGCTCGATAAGATTGTCGAAGAGATTATCACATTGGAGACGAATTATCAACTATTGAGTGTGGAAAGACAACGATATATTTTAGCAATGGACAAACTGGATATTTTAGAGTCAACCATTGTATCCAAGATGCGTATCATTAGCATGAATTTGCCAAAATCTCTTCCGGAAGCGTTAAAGGGGTGGTTGCATGGATTAAGCAATAATTTCGGTGAGATTTCTGGAATTGCAGAGGAATCACGACATCGTATGAATGACACACTCTTGAAAAGGGATGTGATACGAAGAATTTTTAAGGATTGGGGGGAAGGCGATGGCGGGTTTAATTATCCAGCGCTCTCCAGATTTTTTATGGAAAAGGCGGATACTCTTGGTGATCAATACCAGCGATTATTTATTCGTATCGACGGCATACGAAGGGAAATGGCGGATTTGATTACCATGTTACGCACGAAAATAGACCTCATTTTGCAGGAGCAGAGCCTGGAACTTCAACGGAGCGTGGATGAAACAACAAAGACACAGATGATGATGCAACATACGGTAGAAGGTTTATCTGTGATTGTTCTTTCGTACTATACCATTCATTTGTTCGGCTTTGTTTTTGAAAGTTTGGAGGCTAGTCACGTTATTAATGTTTCATTAACAACCGCAAAAGCCATTTTTGTACCTATAGCGATAGGCATCAGTTGGTATCTAACCTTTCGTGCAAAGAAACTAATTAAAGCCCAGAGTACCCGTAAAACGAAATAATATAACTGAATGAATTAAATGGAGGATAGAGGAAGTGGAAAAAGATATTGCGAAGATTGTAATCAACGAAGATCAGATACGTAATAAACTCCTTGAACTATCGAAGACATTGATTCGTGATTACACGGGCAAAGAGTGGACAATTATTGCGGTCCTCAATGGGAGTCTTGTGTTTCTTGCTGATTTGATTCGTTTGATTCCTTTTTCTATCAGGCTGGATACTATCGATGCCGCAACGTACGGTGAGTCTACTTTCCCAGCGACAGAAACAAAGATCAATCGTCAATTTAAGATCGACATAGAAGGTAAACATGTGTTGGTGATCGATGATATTGCCGACACGGGTAGTACCTTGAAAAGAGTATTGGATGATATAAGAAAATACAAGCCCAGGACACTCAAGAGTTGTGTTCTTTTAAACAGATCGAGCAGAAGACGCTTTAATATCCAACCCGAATATTCCTGTTTTGACATTGGTGATGACTTTGTTGTCGGGTATGGATTGGACTACAATAACAAATATAGAAATCTGCCTTTTATAGCTGTGCTGAAAGACGCATGTTATCGTAGAGAAGGTATTTTGTAAATTCCAGAACTAAACATAAGGAAGACACTCTTTGAAGGCAGTCTTTGTCCATTTAACAGGTAGCCATCGAGGCAATACTGAAGTTTTTGCGTCCCAAAAGATAACTATTGGAACAGACGCTTCAAATGACCTTCGTTTTGATCCGGATATCGACGGAAATACATCCAATCATCATGCCGAAATACAACTCAATGAATGCGATTATATATTACGCGATAAGGGAAGTATAAAAGGAACACTGGTAAACAATAGATTAATTAACGAAACTGTACTGAAAGACGGAGATTTGATTGAGTTTGGTGACAGCGGCCCTAAGGTGCGATTCCGAATTAAGACGGATGAAGCTGACGTATGTAAACCTTTATCTGAGATGCTGGAAGACTCGTTGGGTATTGCGCGTTCTTCACGAAGAGGGCGGCTTAACACGGCAACGGCATTTTTTAAGCAACTTATGTGGGAGGCTTTTACCCAATCCTCTCATTCCTTTAAGATAGGGATTATAACTATCTTATTTATTATCGTTGGTAGTTTGGTGTTATATTTTTATAACCAATACGCCAGACTATCAAAGACGGTAGAAATAGTACGAACCCTTGAGGTAGAAAGGTCTGTCGCTGAAAATATAATTAAGACCTATAGTGACGGAATATGCCTGATACAGGGTACCTTTTATTTTCTTGATGAAGAGACTGGTGAGCCTCTCATGATGATGGGCAGGGGGCAAAGGGGTGTCAATGAATATACAGGTACAGGCTTCCTGGTCAGCGCCGATGGTTTAATTCTGACCAATCGTCATATTGCCGAACCGTGGTGGGAAATGGAAACGTCTCCTTATATCCAATTGGGACCAACGATAAAGCCGAGATTTGAGGTATTCAGGGCATTTTTCCCCGGTATTAAAGAACCGTTCCCTTTGAAGGTAGAGAAAATTTCTGATGAGGTAGATGTTGCATTGCTTCGCATAGATATGCGGGGCGCAAAAATTCCCGTTCTCTCAGTAGACTATACGGGACGTGGTGCTGTAGTTGGTGAACCTATAATATTGTTAGGATATCCAGCAGGGGTGGGCGCTATTTTTGCAAAGACAGACCCGGAGATTGTAAAACAACTTTTTAACATGCCGTTCGTTCCCTTGGTGCAAGAATTATCAAATTGGGGTCTGATCAGGCCACTTTCAACACAAGGGCATTTAAGCGATATTTTGCAAAATAGGATTGTTTATGATGCGCAAACCACCGCCGGTGGTAGCGGAGGCCCTATTTTTAATAATAAAGGGAAGGTAATAGGGGTTAATTATGGGGTCTTTCCAGGATTTCGAGGATCTAATTTTGGTGTACCGATAAGTTATGGTATAGACCTGATTAAATCAACATCATCAAGAAAAAAGGATTAAATGATGAACAGTTATTCGAAGGATACGTTAAAAAGAGTCAGCTATTTCATTTTCTTTGGAATGTTTGTTTTAAATGTATTTTGTAAATT
>JACRII010000067.1 GCA_016235875.1 Planctomycetota bacterium | reverse complement strand
TTCACGCATCTTAAAATCCGGAAAAATACCACCTGAAGAATATAAACGCATGTGGAATACAATTACTTCCGGCAGTGAATGGCATGGAGAATTTCAAAACAAAAAAAAGAACGGAGAATATTACTGGGTGCATGCAACCCTTTCACCTGTCAAAGACTCAAGTGGGGTCGTTACCCATTTTCTTGCCGTTATTGAAGACATAAACGAACGCAAGCATTTAGAAACGAAGCTTGCGGATATGGCAGAGCGGGACCCGCTCACCAACCTCTTTAACCGCCGCCGTTTTGAAGAGGAACTGGAAGGGTGGCTTGCACAGGCAAAACGTTATACAATACACGGGGCGCTGTTGTTTATTGACCTTGACAATTTTAAACATATCAACGATACCTTTGGCCATTATACTGGAGACAAACTCCTTAAGACGGTTGCCAATACGCTGCAAAAAAGGATGCGCTACACAGACACACTCGCCAGATTGGGTGGTGATGAATTTGCCATTATCCTGCAACACGCGAATATAGGGCAGGCGCAACTGATCGCCAAAGATATATTGGATTTGATGAAGTATAATACTGAAGGAAAATGCCCCGGCATTACTGCCAGCATAGGTATTGCCTTATTTCCCGAACACAGCACCTCGCTTGAGACATTGATTGCTTATGCTGATCTTGCTATGTACAACGCTAAAGAGCAGGGACGTAACCGGGCTTGCGTTTATTCCCATGATCAGGAAATACAAATTGAACTGCGGCTGAAATGGAAGAAACGTATCTGCGACGCCCTGAAATATGATCGTTTTGTGTTATATGTACAACCCATACTCGACCTCAGAGATAATCGCATTGTCAGACACGAGGCATTATTGCGCATGATTGGTGAAGGTGGCGAACTTATTCCACCATCCGTTTTTCTAAATATTGCGGAACGTTTTGGGCTTATTCACGAAATAGATCGCTGGGTAGCATGTAAAGCAATTAACATCATCGCAGAGATCCGCAAGACTGGCAGGTCTCAGTGTCTCGAGGTCAACCTCTCAGGCAAGACGATTTCAAACACAGATTTTCTATCACAAATCAGGCAAGAATTAGAGGCAACCGGCACCAATCCTTCGAATCTCATTCTTGGAATTCCTGAAAATGCCATCGTAGAAACTGCGGGCGAACTGCACAATTTTATAACCTCTTTTAAGGATATCGGCTGTCGCTTTGCGCTGGACGATTTTGGCAGATTTTCCTCATTCAACCACCTCAAACATTTACCCATAGACTACCTGAGAATTAGCGGTAGTTTTATCAGCGACCTGCCGCACAACAGGGTGCATCAACATTTAGTCAGGGGAATGGTAGAAGTGGCGCGCGGACTGGGAAAACAAACCATTGCCAGCCATGTAAGCAGTAATGAAACACTACAACTTTTACAGGAATATGGTATAGATTACGCACAGGGTTACCACATTGGACTGCCCACCGCAATATCCGAGATACAGAAAACATCTTAACCCGGCAAAACACAACCCAAATAACGAAGATGAGACAATTGACAGGTGTTGTTTCGCGTCACCTGTCACTCGCCACTTGTCGCTTGTTCCCCCTTCACTCCCTGTTCCAGATGTTTTTTCATTGATTGTACATGCCTTTTTTGATTCTCGCGGCGGGTTCAGGCTTGAAACCTGAACCCATGAGTTTATTTGGGTAATAACGCTCTTTGCAAGCGATGGCGAAATCAACAATATAAAACGTGGGGTTCGGGTTACAAACCCGAACCCGCAGAAGGAGCTATTTTAATTGTACGGAAGACCGCCCCTTCATCCCCTCCTTGCGAAGGAGGGGATTGAGGAGTGGTTAATTTGGTTGTGGCTTTGTCACGCTGTGTTTATCCGTGTTCATCTGTGGTTAATTTAACGTCGTTGAAACCCGCGGAAGTAACAAATAAATTAGAAGTCCGATCAACAGCGCAGTAATAATATAGCTCCTTGAATTTACCTCCAGATTAGACGATCTTTCCCTCCCAGGCGCTCTTGTCATAGACAATGCCCCTTGTGAACGAAATGATTTTTGATTTAGTGCCACCAGAGGTTATTTCCGTAAACCCAGCTTTTTTCATCATGGGATGCATTGCCTTGAGATTGCTTTTCATCATGTCAGGGCCGACAATCAAGGTCGCGATGCGCCTGGATAGAGGGCCGGTCGGCGGTTCGAAATCAACAATCAGTATCCTTCCTCCAGGTTTCAGCACGCGGCGCATTTCGGAAAAGGCCTTTTGTTTCAATGCATCGCCGGGCAGATGGTGTATCATCAGGCTGCTCAAGACAACATCGAAGTAACCGTTCGGGTAAGGGATAGCTTCTATCAGCGCAACTTGGAACTTGATGTCCGCGCCGATGCCGGTGGCTTTTTTGGACGCGACATCAATCATTTCGGGAGAGGAGTCTATGCCGTGCACTTCTCCAGCAGAGCCTGTTTTCTCCCTTGCCGCAAGGGTCAGAGTACCCGTGCCGCATCCGACGTCCAGTACCTTATCCCCGGGTTTGATATGCGCCAATTCCACGGTCTGTTTTCGGACGATCTGTTCCTTTCCAGTAAAAAATAACCAAACTACGACATCGTAGAATCTTCCCCAATGGATGGTCATGCCTTCCGTATGCGGCGTATTTTCCGCGCCGTGTTCGTGACCGTGGAGCGTCGCCATGATTCCCGCCATAAGTCCCTTGCGACTGTTTTTATTCGCCTTCATTAATTTCCTCCCATTCGCGGCAATTACGAGGGAAATGAAAATGTGAAGCGACAACAAGGTAATTCCGGAAAGGGCTGGTATCGGGCTTCCGCCAAAACCCAGGTGGTATATGAGGCCCATGCTGAGTATTGTGATACCGGCAACGACGAGTATCTTTCCATGCGCTGATCCGTGGTTGAGATGATGTGTTGTTTTTTTGTTGGTATTTCTCACGTTTTTTTCCTCCCTTTCATTTCAAAGTTGATGTTCAGGCACGTCATGCGCGGGCTGGTGAGGCTGCAATTCTATGCGTGTGCTGATGGCTGCCGGTATGTGAATATCCATGCCCCGATTGGTGATTGTGCGTGTGTTCATTGTAAAGCGGTCCTCATCAGGCCATAGTATTTTTGGTTGGTTTGATGCCTTCGAACAAGACCTTCACGAGTAGTTGAACGCGAGTCCTGTTGGAGTTGTCGTCGGTTTTGTGTATCCCCATGTACTCGAACATGGCGAAACTGTGAATTGAAGAGAAAAGCACCCCGGCCACGACCAGCGGGTCGCAGTTGCCAATGCGTCCAGCGAGTTTTTCCGATTCCAGAAAACGGGCCAGTTCGGTAACAAGTGAGTTTATTGGTGCTTCGGGAAATTTTTCCGCGAATTCAGCCGGGTTGAAGGAAGGGTGAGAAATCAATGTGGTAAGTATAGGCATTGATTCAATGAGATATTCAAGGAACAGCAGCAAAATGGCCTCCAGCTTTTGTATCGTATTTTTTCCGGCGGATCGTTTCTCAACTTCTCCCCTGACATCAATCTTTGGAAATCCCAACGCCGCGAAAAAAAGGCCTGACTTGGTCGGGAACCGCTTGAAAATGGCGGCTTCTGAAATACCTGCCCGTTTGGCAATTTCGCTTATAGGCGCGCCCACGCCTTTTTCAAGAAAAGTTTCACGCGCAATCCGTAGAAGATCGTCTGTTTCAATTATCTTCGGGCGGCCCATTGGCTTTCCTCCTTCATTCGAGTTTTTTTACCTCTGAGGCATTATGCAATGCTTTCTCAAGATAGCAGGCACAAACCTAAGCATAGTAAGTGTGCACTCACTTACATAATAGTCTCGCGTTGATAATCTGTCAAGTCTCATTTAAAATTATTTTTCGAATCCTGCGTTTTCTTTTTCAAAATCCACTTGACTAGCGAAGAATAGAGGTCGAATCTTTCAAAATGACAAATATGGATACAGATGCGAAATAAATGCAAAATCGCAACCCCCTCGCCCCCTTTTCTAGGGGGATTTAGTGGGTTGTCTGTACCATTAAACTCTTATACGTGAACTGTTACACAAAAGCTAATAAGACACCGTCGATAAAATGTTTTTTCATTGATTGTCCCTGCCTTTTTTGATTCAATTTCTATCACATCAGTAATTGGTTCTTTAACGATTAGGAATTTCTATCTTTTGGATTCCCCTCTAAAAAGAGGGGATAAAGGGGTGTGTAAATTTTCCGCAACACATCCCCAGCCCCTATGGTAGGTCAGGCGTCCCCGCCTGACATTATGATGACAAGCGGGGACGCTTATCCTACCAATAAGGGGAGCTTAAAAGTCTCTGCTTCTGGCAGCCTAATTTGCTAACTAAAAATAGTATGGATTACATCCCAAATACCGAACGCGACAAGGAAATAATGCTGAAGGAGATGGGCATACCCTCTTTTGAATCGCTTTTAGAGGACATCCCAAAATCTCTGCGAAAATTCCACCTCTCATTACCAAAAGGGCTTTCCGAACCGGAAGTATCAAAAGTTTTAAGGGAACTCAGTGATAAAAACACCCATACGGATAAATGTATTTCATTTCTCGGCGCCGGCGCTTACGAACATTACATCCCGACTATTGTGGACCATCTGGCATCGAGGAGCGAATTTTATACCTGCTACACCCCTTATCAGCCCGAAGTAAGCCAGGGCACACTTCAGGTAATTTACGAATTCCAAACGTTAATGTGCGAACTCACCGGCATGGACGTAGCCAATGCATCCATGTACGACGGTTCTACCGCCCTGACCGAAGCAGCGCTCCTATCCATACGTTTGAAGGAAAGGAACAAGGTCGTTTGCTCACGGGCAATCCATCCCGAATACCGGCAGGTGCTCAAGACTTACTTAAAAGGTTTTGGGACGGAAATTGTAGAAATAGGCTCACCTGAAGGAATAACGGATGTCAACCAATTAGAAAAGGTTTTAGGCGAGAAAACCGCTGCCGTGCTTGTACAAAATCCAAACTTCTTCGGCTGTATCGAAGACATGGAAGCCATCTCGAATATTACTCATAAGTACGATGCGCTTTTTATAGCCTGCGTAAACCCTCTTTCTCTGGGCGTCTTGAAACCGCCTGGTGAATACAACGCCGACATCGCCGTTGGTGAGGCGCAGGTTTTAGGGAATTATTTGAATTATGGCGGCCCGTATCTTGGCTTTTTTACCGTTAAAAAGGAACTGCTCCGAAAAATGCCGGGAAGGATCGCAGGCGAGACGGTTGATAGTAATGGGAAACGGTGTTTCGTCCTCACCCTGCAGGCCAGGGAACAACACATTCGGCGGCAAAAAGCAACTTCTAATATCTGTACCAATCAAGCGCTCCTTGCACTCAGGGCATGTATTTATTTATGCGCATTGGGCAAAAAGGGTATAGCGGAATTGGGTAATCTTAATCTGCAGAAGAGCCATTATGCCTGCGAAAGGCTTTCTGCCTTAAACATTTTTGAGCCGTCATTTAAAAAACCATTTTTCAATGAATTTGTATTAAAAGCCCGGAGCAATCGACGCATAAACAAAATTAATGAATATCTTCTGACAAAAGGGATTATTGGTGGATTGGACATCTCCGCATTTTATCCCGAATTGAGTAACAGCATGCTCCTGTGTGTAACCGAGACGAAAACCAGGGAATCGATTGACCGCCTGGTTGGTGAGTTATCTCAATATTCTCATGGACAATAGAGGCCGTCGTCCCTGATTGCTTTCAAACATTGGTCAATCGTCAAGCCCCGTTCCGTCTCTATCCATTGGCCAGTGTGCCGCATAAATGCTAAATTGAACCGCCCATTGCCCACGTACTCCAAACGCGCAAAACGCGATTCAAAGAATGGTGATATGGCCGCAGCGCCGGGGCAGGCATATTTAGCGCAAAAATAAAAGTAACTGCGAATCCAATTGGTGTAGAGTTCGACAATGGAATTATACTGGTAACCCTCCGGCGGTTGCTTAATGTGGTTTGGTCGCCACTGTTCAAGCAGTTCTTCGGCTTTCTCCGTGACCTGGGTTTTCATATCTTCAGGCACTTTCGACTTAAGCGGTTTCGGAGCCTTGTATATCCACATCTTTGGCGGTTTCTTTGGTCGATTGGGCATTACTCACCGCCTTGGTATTGAGAATAGTCATCCATAATTGTAAAGCACAGTGACTCCAACGCATAATGGGAACGAGTTAAGATGTTAGATTGACTCAGAAAGCCTTCAATCTCCTCTCTTTCCTCAATGAATTGCCTCTTGTCTTTAGGCAATCTCATACATTCTTTGCATACGTGAATATTATATCCCTTACCGGAAAATTTCTCGTTAGGTCGGTGACGGCCGCAAATTCTACAATAGTGCCCCATAGACTATTAGCCTGACACTTTACCCTGTTTCACCTGGATGTTGTTGGGGAAGTAACGGTGTTAGCTTTACTAATAAATCAGGCAAGTCCCGACTCGCCGTCTTCCATACCTCTTCCCAATCAACCGTGTCATAGGCATGAATCAAATGGTCGCGCATCCCCGCTATCAACGACCATGGGATATATGCGTGTGCCGCACGAAACTCAGTTGATAGCCGTTTGACTGCTCCCCCCATGACCATCAATTGGTACATCACTGATGATTGGGTCTTAATATCCTCAAGAAAAGCCTGTTTGCCCATACCTTGGATGAAAACCAAGATGAGACGGGCTGACTTGGCAATATCCAGGAGCGTGACGTCATCGCGTCGCATGCGCTGCCTCTGGTTCGGAGAAAAGGATGAGTGCGGTGTTTAGGATTTCTTGACGACGTAACCAATTCCGACTGCTTTCAACTGCACGTTTGCTGATAAGGTCTATGCTCCGATGCAACAATGCTTGTAGTTCCTGTTGCATGGCCACATGGTCAAACAGTCCCCACTCAGCATCGGTAGCAAAGGTGACCAAGAAGTCCAAATCGCTGTTAGGGGTAAAGTCATCGCGCAAAGCAGAACCAAACAATGCCAACTCGGTGATTTTCCAGCGATGGCAGAACTTGGCGATTTCATTTTGGGGAATTATTTTAGTGATATCTTTCATGCTTCTCAGACCGACCTCGCTATACAGTATGCCTGACTACTGGAAAGTTGGGTGATCCAAAGTTTGTTCACATCACCTATGGCGGTACGAAATATATTTACACAGAAATATTCTGTCTATCACAATATTCTTGATTTTTGCGGGATGTTGTATAAGATTGGTTTTATTATATCCATTAACGAGATTGAGTCAATCCAAATTACTGAACAAATGACCAATAAACTCTTAGAATAGCGGTATGTGTCAAACTCAACATACGGTTATTTTTTACTATGAGTTTTTAGCAAGGTAATAGTATGAACCCAATTGAACCCCTTATATTTGAAAAATCGTCACCCGGTAGAAGGTGCTTTAGCCTGCCTGCCTGTGATGTGCCGGAAAAACCCATATCAGAGTTGCTCTCACCAAAAATGCTGAGAAAACAAGAGACAAAATTACCAGAGGTTTCTGAAATTGACGTCGTGCGGCATTTCACACGAATATCGCAGATGAACTTCTGTGTTGACACAAATTTTTATCCTCTTGGCTCATGCACCATGAAATACAATCCCAGGATTAATGAAGATGCCGCGCGCATGGAGGGTTTTACGAAATTACATCCCTATCAACCCATCGAGCAGTGTCAGGGTATCCTGAAACTCCTTTACAATCTTGAACAAATGCTCAGAAAGATTTCAGGGATGTCCGCCTTCACGTTACAGCCGGCTGCTGGCGCACATGGTGAATTGACTGGCATGTTGATAATCCGCGCCTATATGGAGAAAAAGGGTGAAACACGGCACAAAATTATCGTCCCCGATTCAGCACACGGCACCAACCCTGCATCTGCTGCCCTTTGCGGTTATGAAGTCGAATCGATCCAATCCAACACCGAAGGGCTCGTAGACATAAAGAAGCTCAAAGAGTCATTTACCCGTGACACAGCGGCGCTCATGATAACCAATCCCAATACCCTGGGATTATTCGAAAAGGATATTTTAGAAATTTGCAAGATTGCCCACGATGCAGGCGGACTCGTTTACTGTGACGGTGCGAATATGAATGCCCTTATGGGCTTAGCGCTGCCGGGAGATATGGGTGTGGATATCTTGCACCTGAACCTTCATAAAACCTTTTCCACACCTCACGGTGGAGGCGGCCCTGGCGCTGGTCCCATCGGTGTCACTGAGAAATTAAAACCATTCCTGCCTGTCCCACGAATAGAAATAAAAAATACATCAACCACAGAGGGCTCAGAGAAAGACAAAACAAATACATATATTTTGAATATTAACTACCCGGACACAATTGGTAGGGTCAGGGCATTTTATGGTCATGTCGGCATGATGATCAGGGCATATACCTACCTGTTATCCTTAGGCAAAGAGGGAGTAAGCAAGGTAGGTGAATATGCCGTTTTGAATGCCAACTATCTTCGACACAAACTCGAAAAATACTATAACATTCCGTACGGAAGTACCTGTATGCACGAGTTTGTCATCTCTGCAAAGAAACAAAAGGAAAAAGGAGCATCAGCCCTGGATATTGCCAAGAAACTGCTTGATTACGGTTTCCATGCACCCACGATTTATTTCCCACTGATTGTGGAAGAGGCCATGATGATAGAACCTACGGAAACAGAATCACGCGAGACATTGGATGCCTTTGCCGCCGCCATGATCCAGATAGCCGCAGACATTGAGCAACAACCCGATACAGTGCGCAACACACCGCAAACTACACCCATTGGCCGTCCAGACGAAGTCAAGGCCGCCCGTGAACCGAAGCTGAGGTGGGAAATAGGGAGCAGGGTGGGTTAAGCCTGTCCTGAGTGTACGAAGGGCGGAGCGAACCCACCATTTACAAATACAGTGAAGGTGGATTCGGCGCAAAAAACAGCGCCTTAATCCACCCTACCGGAATCTTTTTTGCTGGTTCAATCGTCCTCGATTGAACCGAAACATTTGTTACGATTCATTCTCAAACCACGAGTTAAAGCTTTGGAGTACCTTTAAATATGTGGTTCCATTTGCAAAATTGAACCATCCTTGAGCCTCAAACATCCTATTAACTTTAACCTTGATTTAAGCCATGAATGATATTATATTCACCGCATAATAACTTTCTGTAAAAAATGAAATATTGCGATATGCAGATTTTATCTGTATTTTATAATTATTGTGGATTTATTTCTGCATAATAAATAGTTAGCGAGACAACGTGCAGAGAGGAATGAATAATGGAGAAACAGGAAACGCGACTGTTGGAGGAGTGGAAAGCAAACAATGACCTGTTCAAGTTCCATGAGGATTTGAAGCAGAAGCGATTCGCTCATTTCTTAACAATTCAAACTGCATTCCTCGCGATTTTTGGATTGCTCGGAAAGGAGACTTTGAGTGACCCCACTCTCGTAAGGCTGCTTGGCCTCGTCCTAATGTCGGCCCCTCCTCTCTTCATCGCCTCTTACTTTATCCGTGTCGATGCGCGTGCTCGCGCATATGTCGATACCACTAAAGCAAAGTTGCTTCTTATTGAGGAAGAGTGGAAGACCCTTTTCCCAGCGAATCACTTCACGACGTATGAACAGCAATTCGAAGTGCTCGTCCATCACAAAGGTGAGATAGTTGACAAGTATCTAGGTGTTCGCAACCTCAACGCCGATCCCTACAAAACATTGATACATGCGACGGCCGCGCATGTTGGTGAAGAGACGATATTACGGCTATTTTGGTGGCTGTGGATGATCCTAGTAACCATAGCACTCTGCTCGGTGTGTTGGTACTCGGCCAGCGCGCTCTTGTGCAAGACCTGAGTCGCGCTAACCAGGCAGTGCAGCTGACGGTTTATCGCCGCCGCTGACCGCTCGTTAGGCGCACCATAGTTCCGTTATGGCGAGGCAATTATGAGTGAACGGAGTTGGTTACAAAATCTCATTTGGTTGTACGATTACAAATCACCATTGGGTATAATCGGCTATATCGTAATAGCTGCTTCAGTACCAACAACCGTTTGGAAATTCTTAGAACCTGCCGGCGTGATTGGCTCTCCTTTATTGCTTATTGGGCTAATTCTACTGGGCGTAGTTGTTGCGTTGGGCGTAGCGCTAATTGCCTCGCTTCTAAAGTGGTGGCTCCTATTTGAAGCAATCAAAAGTTACATCAAGAAACATCTCTTGCGTAAGCTTACCGATAAAGAGATTTTGCTTGGCATCGGGCCAGGTGGTGCAATTGCTGTAGGTATGGTCGCAAAAGCCGTTCGAGTACTCGGCTACGAGCCTCCATCTGTTATCGTGATTGACCATCGCTATGACCGTATAGGTGCTGACCCAAGCATCGGCATATTAGTGTCATCCCATCTAAATTTGCCAAGAGAACGATGTTGGATAATACAAGGTCACATCGGAAGTGGGCGCTCTCTCAGAGTGTTCAGAGAGCGATTGAATCTTCAAGACGTGCCAGTCTTTGCCTTTGTTGTGTCGCGAGAGGCTGCGGCCAGAGAGAAAATTGATGCAGTGCTTGCTATCGGATCTCGGGCGATTCTTCCATGGCCAACAGAAGAAGCACGTTCCAAGTAGTTTTTGTGGCTATCAAGCTGTGCGCCTAACACCGCGTTGCAGCCGACTCGCCGCCGCTGTGCTCCGGTGAGCTGCTGAACGCGACCGTTAGACAGTCTTGAATGAGGAGGGGCCAACCATGAGATTCTGGAGAAAAAAGAGATAACATCTTGTTTGACAAAATTAGCTCTGTATGCTTAAATCAAAGTGAATTATCTTATAATCGTGCAGGCTATTAAAATCACGGAGATGAATAAAAATGCTTAAAACAAAATTCAAAGATAGCGATGCGATTGATATTCCTCCAAAGATAGCAAAGAAATTCGCCTTAAAGGACGGCATAGTCGTAGAAGCAAAGGTTGAAAGAGGAAAGCTTTTAATTTTGCGGAAAAAGAATAAAATCAAAAATTTCATGCAATTTGCAGGAATGTGGAAAAATGAAAATGTTGATATGGTCTTCAGTAAAATACGCAAGGATTGGGACAAATGGCAAAAGGAGTTGTCTGTATAGATACTGATGTATGCGTGGACTTTCTCAGGGGAAAAGATCCGGGCTTTACCAATTTTATAAAGCTCATTGAAAGGTTTGAACCTTGTATTACAGCTATTACAGCTTTTGAATTACACCTTGGGCATATAAAAATGAGGCACAATGACAAATTTGCTGATTTTATTGCTCTCTTTATTATTCTCCCTTTCGATCTTAAAGCAGCCGCAATCTCTGCCAAAATCCAATCATCCCTTGATAAGAAAGGCAAAAACATCAGTATTCCCGATACCCTTATTGCCGGCATCTGTATAGCGAACAATATTCCATTGATGACTTTAAATACTAAACATTTCTCAAGAATTGCAGGGTTAGAACTAATTGAAACCTATTAGTTCACTTCACCTAAATCTTAAATTTGTTGAACAGTTACGGCAGTTTTACAGAATAGTCTAAGGTTACCGCAGTATTTGCAGATTCTTTATCAAGCTTGATTGGCTGGTTCCAGACTATCGCATCAATAAAACACGCACCCTGATTATCCTCCCTGCAATAATAGAAGCTCACTGAAACTTTTAAATCTGTACTTTTTTCTTCAGATGCTGTCTTAAAGGAAATTTTTATAGGCAATTCAGGCTTCTCTAACCTTACTTCTCGATTGGCCTGTTCAACCTGAATACCACTGCCAGCATCGATGCGATATATAAGCGGGGCGTTCGGATTCAGGTGATATCCTTTGGGAAGATTTATGTTTAATGTGAGTTGTATATCAGAACCCATTTTCAGGGTTTTTAAAGGCAACTCTACCGACCTTGCAAATGGCGGTATTGCAGACTGTAGTGTATTTTCCGAAACCTCCATTTTGAGACCTTTAATCTGCAAGGTGTTTACCTCTCTTGTCTTCATGTCTATCACACGGATAGCGTGGTTATTGGTATCGGCAATGTACAGTTTATTATTGGCAAAGCTGAGACCGCCGGGTTCATAGAACCTTGGTTCTTTACCGTCATTGAATCCTGGCTGCCCATCTCCTGCAAAAGTGATGCACGTAGTATCACTTGGATTTACCACCTTAATCTTATGATTATAGGTATCCGCAACGTAAATAAGATTACTATAATTCGCAACACCAAGGGGATGCTGTAAACGTACTTCTCCGCCCTTACCGTCTTCGTCCCCAAAAACAAAAAGGTCCTGACCAACGACCGTCCTTACTTCTTTTTTTTCTCTGTCTACGTAACGAACAGAACTTACTTCACTGTCTGCAAAATAGAGCCTCGAACCGGAGACTATAATACCGCTGGGCTGAGCCAGTGCACAACTATCCAGATGTCCATCGATGCGGCCTTCTTTCCCACTGCCAGCAAACGGCTGGAAAACAGTAGTTTCTAAATCCATCACCCAAATTTGGTGCGCGCCAGCCATGGCTATATAGAGTTGTCCATCTAAATAAGCCATATCCCAGGGGGAATTCAGAGGTGACGATATCCCCATCCCGCCGGAAGCCATAAATTCTGCCTGTTTACCGGTACCTGCAATTGTTGTAACTATCTTTGCCTTCAAATCCAGTTTACGAATAAGATGATTTCCCGTATCCGCTACATATAGGTTATTCCCTTGCAGAGTCATTCCCTGCGGATGATGGAAGCTGGCGTCTTTAAAAGCGCCGTCGCCCCTGCCTGTTTCACCATTACCGGCAATGTCCAGGACTTCTCCTTCTAAATTCGTAATAACAATCCGATTATGATTGGAGTCTACAATGAATAACCGGTTTGACGCCTCGTCTGCCAGCACTTTACCTGGATAAGAAAGGAAACTCGGGCCCAGTTTGTGCTTTTCCAATGAAAGAGGGATGGGCTTTTCATTCATAAGATTTTTTGAACGGAAATCTGATACCAGCTTCCCAATAAGTTTATCGAGAATCGCATAATGCCCCTCTCCTGTATCCGATCCTACGATATTACCCTCAGGATCAATCAGTACAAGTGTGGGCCATGCCCTGGCTCCGTAAGCCTTCCAGATTGCGAAATTGGAGTCGTTAATCACCGGATGTTCAATTCCATACCGGAGGATGGCCTGCCGAATGTTCTCTGCTTCCCGTTCATTTTGAAATTTTGCAGAATGTACCCCAATAACCACCAATTCCTTAGAATACTTTGTTTCCAATTTTTTGAGGTCGGGAATGATGTGCATGCAATTGATACAGCAGTATGTCCAGAAATCCAGAAGCACTACTTTTCCCTTCAAATCAGCGAGGGTCAGTGGCTTTGAAACATTGAGCCAGGAAGCGCCGCCTGTCAGTTCTGGGGCAGGAATACTTTTTTTCTGTGCCGAGGCCATAGGTATTCCTCCGAGGGAAAAGAAGGCAATTGCTAAGAGAAGCAGTATTATCGTTCGATGAGAACGGCTTGAAAAGGGTTGAATGTTCCTCATCGTTGTTTTACTTCTTATCCTTTTTACGCCTGAACAAATATTTCCCATAGAATAAGTAACCAACGATAATTAAAGTCACCACGCTGATAATGAAATACGCTAATTCAAAAGGCATAACTTTTTTCCCATTATACGTTAAACCTAAAATGCACGATATCTCCGTCTTTCATAACGTATTCCTTTCCCTCAAGTCTTAAAAGTCCTTTTTCTTTGACCTTTTGTTCCGAACCCTGGGCAATAAGATCGTTGTAATTGTATGTCTCCGCACTGATAAATCCCCGTTCAAAATCAGAATGAATTACCCCTGCAGCCTGCGGGGCTTTGGTTCCCTGTTTAATCGTCCATGCCTTTACTTCCTTCGGACCTGCCGTAAAATAGGTAATCAGACCCAACAAACTGTATGTTCCACGGATCAATTTTTCCAGCCCGGATTCCTCTATCCCCATTTCTGTATAATAGGTCTTTCTCTCCTGTGGTTCCATCTGGGCAATTTCTGATTCGATATCACCTGAGATAACCACGCATTGGGAATTTTCCTTTTTTGAATAATCGTTAACAATATCGATATATTGTTTATCCTTTTCGTAATCAAAGACATTAAGAACATATAACACCGGTTTTCCAGTCATCAAATGCAAGTCTTCGATGTGTTTCCTTTCTTCATCTGACAGGGTTAATAGCCTTGCAGTTTTGCCATTATTCAGTCCTTCTCTGACTTTTTTCAGCACTTCAATGGAGGCAATAATATTTTTATCCCCTGTCTTCACCAGCTTTTCATTTTTGGTCAATCGCTTTTCGACGGTGTCCATATCCGCAAGGATCAATTCCGTATTAATAATTTCAATATCCCTGATCGGGTGTACGCTCCCTTCCACGTGAATGATATCGCTTTTTTCAAAACAACGCACCACATGCAATATGGCATTGACGTTTTTAATATGACCCAAGAATTGATTCCCCAAACCTTCCCCCTGGCTGGCGCCCTTCACCAGACCGGCTATATCAACAAATTCAACGGTCGTAGGAACTATCTTTTCAGTCGTGATTATTTCGGCTATTTTGTCCAGGCGCTGATCTGGCACGGCAACGACGCCCTTATTGGGATCGATAGTACAGAAGGGATAATTTGCAGAGGCGGCTTTGGCCGATGTCAATGCGTTAAAGATGGTGGATTTCCCAACGTTCGGTAGTCCAACGATGCCACAATTCAAACCCATAGTATTGATCCTTCTCCTATTTTAAAAAATGCTCAACGATAAAAAGTAAATGATAACGAGTTACACTTCGATTAGCAATAATTTCTCGTGAAAATCAGGCACAAAAGGATTGTAAAAAAGTAAACATTCGTTAAACACATCTTACACATGTCATTCCCGCATGTTTTTAGCGGGAATCCAGGCGTGTGCTGATGGGCGGTGGATTCCCGATAAAAGCATTCGGGAATGACAAAATGGACAGTGCATAACGTCTTTATCGAATGTTTACGTAAAAAAAACCTTGCGAGAAGTGAGATATCAGTTGTGGGGAAATGAGAATTTTTAACTCAGATTAATTGGTAGCGGTGGAGGGATTCGAACCCCCGACGCGCGGCTTATGAGTCCGCTGCTCTACCACCTGAGCTACACCGCCACTAACTTTCAGCCTTTTTGAAATGAAGTGTTTTATAAAGGATATTTTAAAATAATTTTTATAGAGAATAACACCTCTGGCGGATATTTTCAAGAAATATTCCTGTATTTTTTATAATACGTTGTAATAGTATAAACATACAAAATCAAAATTAGAGAGGAAAAAACACAAAATATATTTTGATAAAATTTATCCAATTTTGACTTGACAATAATTTCCCATGCTGTTATTATTAACTCCGAAATTTATCCATAATATATTTCATGGCAATTAGTGATAGGTTATCCAGCCTAAAGTTAGCATAGCTGTAAGCTAACCTTTCCTTGCTTTTTTTGGTTCTGAAATTTTCCAAGGTCGTGAATTAACCGTATCAATACCTCTTTCGTATAGTCACAATACTTTACTTCTGTTTTCCACAATTTAAAGAAATAAATTACAAATAAATATTTATCGATAGATCTCCTCATTTCATCTTGCCCGGCAAATGCCTGTCTGTTTTGTACGGAACGTTCCTGAGCGAAATTACTTGGTTTGATGGCACGAGAGGCTTTACATATTAATAGCCGTTATTTATATCATTAACAGAGAATGCCAGAGCGATTCTTTATCTTAGATGGACATTCACATTGTTACCAGGCATATTATGCTATTACGGCAAAGCTTACAACCCCTGACGGGAAACCGGCAAATGCAGTGTATGGATTTACGAGGATGTTACAAAAGTTGCTCAGGGAGCATCACCCTGAGTATGTAGTAGTGGTATTTGACACAAAATATGCCACTCATAGACATAACAGTTACGCTGAATATAAAGCAAACCGTAAACCAACGCCTGATGAGTTACAGGCGCAGATTCCCTTAATTTATAAGGTCGTCAGGGCGTACAATATTCCTATTTACGCGGCCAAGGGATACGAGGCTGATGATATCATTAGCGCCCTGGTAAAAAAACTATCCGAAAAAAACGTTGAAATCATCATAGCGACTTCAGACAAAGACATGGAACAATTATTAAGTCCGCAGGTAAAGATATTTAATGCAAAAAAAGGTGTGATGATCGACCAGGAAACCCTTTATAAGGAAAAGGGCATTCGTCCGGAACAGGTAGTTGACGTTTTGTCCCTTTCGGGAGATTCCTCGGACAATGTGCCTGGCGTGCCAGGCATTGGCAATAAAACTGCGTTGGAACTTATCCAAAAATGGGGGTCTCTGGAATCCGTCCTTTCAAGCATCGATCAAATTTCCGGAAAGAAAAGGCAAGAAAATTTAAGGTTATTTTCTGATCAGGCAAGGTTTTCTCAAAAACTTTTAAAACTTTATAGCGAAATCCCTATCCCGATAGATATGAATGCCTGCAAGTTAGATACGACTGAAAACACTAAACTCAAAAAACTGTTCAGGGAATTTGGATTCAATACACTCCTTGCAGACATGGTTGCAACGGCAAAGACCGAGGAAACACAGTATCACCTTATAAATACCGGCGAAAAGTTCCATGAATTCCTTGAGCAATTAAAGAATCAGAAAGTATTTTCCATCGACCTGGAAACAACCAACGCCAAACCCCTCAAGGCACAGATCGTGGGTATCTCATTTTCCTGGCAGCCGAGGGAGGCGTATTACCTGCCTTTGATGACGCCGAATGGAATAGAACATTTGGATGCAAACACAGTGCTTCCAAAAATACGAACCGTGTTAGAAGACGAAAACATCAAGAAAATTGGTCAGAATATTAAATACGATCTCCTCGTGCTCAGAAATAATAATATTCACTTACAGGGAATTGCATTTGACTCCATGGTTGCCTCATACTTACTGAATCCCGTGAAAAGAAATCATAACCTGGACGACATCGCCTTTGAGTATCTGTCGTATAAAACAATTACCACCTCAGAATTAATTGGTTCCGGGAAAGAACAGATTCCGATGGATCAAGTAGCGGTTGACAAGGTCTGTCAATACGCATGTCAGGACGCCGATGTTGCGTTCCGATTGGCCACTATCATGGAACCACTGCTAAAAAAAGAAGGACTATGGCATCTGTTCCAGAATATTGAAATTCCCCTGATTTACGTTCTGGCAGAGATGGAATGGAATGGAATATCGCTGGAAACCCATGTTTTAAAAGAGATGTCCTGCTGGTTAACCACAAAATTACAGCAACTTGAAAAGGAAATTTATGCTTCAGCCGGACACGAGTTTAATATCGATTCACCCAGGCAATTGAGTAAAATTCTCTTTGAAAAGCTCGAATTGCCGCGTTTGCGAAAAACCAAAACGGGTTCGTCGACAGATGCAAACGTCCTGAGCACCCTTGCATGGCGTCATGCCTTGCCAAAATTAGTGCTGGAATATCGACAACTCACCAAGTTAAAAAATACGTATGTCGATGCCTTGCCGGACATGATAAATCAGAGCACAGGCAGGGTACATACCTCGTTCAATCAGACAGTGACAGCCACAGGACGACTCAGCAGCAGTGAGCCTAACCTTCAAAATATCCCCATTCGGACTGATATTGGGAGGGAAATTCGACGTGCCTTTGTTCCTTCTGAGAAAGACACTATTTTTTTATCGGCTGATTATTCACAGATAGAATTACGCATTCTTGCACATTTTTCTGAAGATGCTGCTTTGATAACGGCGTTTCAACAGGACAAGGATATCCATTCAGTTGTGGCCTCTGCCATTTATAACGTACCAATAGAAGGCGTGACCTCAGAGATGAGGCGTAATGCAAAGGCAGTTAATTTTGGAATCATTTATGGACTCAGTGAATTTGGGCTTTCCAGGGACACCGGACTGACCCTGGAAGAATCCCGGGAGTTTATCAATGCCTATTTCAGTTTATATCACGGAGTAAAAAAATACAGAGACCGTGTCATAGATGAAGCAAAATCGTGTGGTTATGTACAAACGCTTTTTAACAGAAAACGGTCTGTGCCTGATATTCGTTCTGAAGACAAAAAACGCAGAAACCTTGCAGAACGCATTGCAGTCAATACGATTATTCAAGGCACTGCGGCTGATTTAATCAAGGTCGCCATGAATAACATCCATGCAAAACTGAAGAAGGGTGAGTATGGGGCAAAGATGATACTCCAAATACATGACGAATTACTCTTTGAAGTGAAGGAAAACAAACTAGCGTCAACACGTTCCATGATACAAGAGGAAATGAGTCATGCAGTCACCCTGAACGTTCCCGTAAAGATAAACATAAAGACCGGGAAAAACTGGATGGAAACAGAGTGAACCGTCACCCCAAGATCATTGGCATAACAGGCGGCATATCGAGCGGAAAGAGCACCATAGGTCGCATGCTTGCTTCCCTGGGGTCTGAATATATCGATGCCGATGAGATGTGTCATCGACTGTTTCTTGTGCAAGAACTGAAAAATAAAATTGTGGAAAGGTTTGGAAACACGGTTCAGGATATCTACGGCAAAATTGATCGCTCAAGACTTGCGGAAATTGTCTTTCAGGACAAGGCTTGTTTAGATGACCTCTGCAGCATCTTGCATCCCATCGTCATTGAGCGGATAAAATCAAAAATTACTGAAATTGAAAAGCAGGGGAGACGAAAGGCTGTTGTTATCGATGCCGCATTGTTAGAGGAATCAGATCTCTCCTTGATATGTGATTTCATTGTTTTTGTAAATACCAGCAGAGATCACCGATTGGAGCGAAGCAGAATCAGCAGGCATTGGAAAGAGGAGGAATTAGACAAAAGAGAACGGTTCCAAATGGCTTTGGAAGATAAAAAAAAGAAGGCAGATTACATTATTGATAATAATTTTACGATAGACAACACCTTTAGACAAGTAAAGGAGTTCTGGCATCTCTACATCGAAGAAATTTAGTTTAAGGAATTTAAAAACAGCCATAGAGGTCACCGGGACCCCAGAGGATTTTCTTCTGTGCTCTCTGTGCCCTCTGTGGCAAAACCTAATTTATAATTAAGGAGGAAAATTTTATGGCAGTAACGAGCGGTAAAAAAGAACCTGTAGTAGTAGATCAGGAAACAAACGAAAAATACGAAGAAATAAAAAAAGGGGAAATGCACATCACTGAATTGCAAAAGATGACCATCAAAGAATTACAGGATACGGCAAAAAGAGAAGGCATTAAAGAGTACACAGGGTTAAAGAAACAAGACCTGATCTTTAAAATTCTTAAAGAACGGGTCAATCAGAATGGTCTTATGTACGGAGAGGGCGTTGTTGAGGTGCTTCCGGAAGGATTTGGATTTTTACGGTCGCCGGATTACAATTACTTACCCTGCCCTGACGATATTTACATCTCCCCTTCTCAAATCCGCCGATTTGGGATAAGGACGGGAGCGGTAGTATCAGGTCAGATCAGACCGCCCAAGGATACGGAGAGGTACTTTGCATTGTTGCGGGTAGAGGCTATCAATTTTGAGAATCCGGAGATCATGGGTGAAAAGATTGTTTTTGATGATCTGACACCGTTGCATCCCGCGGAAAGACTCTTTTTAGAAAAAGACTCCGCCGAGCTTGAAACAAGGATTATGGACCTGGTTACCCCTATCGGAAAGGGACAAAGAGGTTTAATTGTAGCGCCTCCGCGTACGGGGAAAACCGTGTTACTACAAAAAATTGCAAACAGTATTACAAAGAATCACCCTGAGGTTTATTTGATTATCCTGTTAATCGATGAAAGGCCTGAAGAGGTAACTGATATGGATCGGTCCGTTGACGCTGAGGTCATTGGCTCAACATTTGACGAACCTGCCAGTCGGCACATCCAGATAGCCGAAATGGTAATTGAAAAGGCAAAGCGGATGGTTGAATACGGCAGGGACGTCGTCGTTTTGCTTGACTCCATTACCCGGTTAGCACGTGCATACAATACCGAAGTCCCTCACAGCGGAAAAATCCTTTCAGGCGGTGTGGATGCCAGTGCGCTCCAGAAACCCAAGAGATTTTTTGGTGCGGCAAGGAATATCGAAGAGGGCGGCAGTCTCACGATTATCGCGACAGCTTTGATAGATACGGGGAGCAGGATGGATGAGGTTATCTTCGAGGAGTTTAAAGGCACAGGCAATATGGAACTTCATCTGGACAGAAAACTGGCAGACCGCAGATTATTTCCCGCAATAGATATTACCCGTTCTGGCACCCGAAAGGAAGAATTGATCGTAAACCCTGATGAAATCAAACGTATGTGGATGCTCCGAAAGGTGCTCAATGAAATGAATCCCGTCGAAGCCATGGAACTGCTCAAAAACAGGCTGGCAAAATCAAAGACCAACGCCGAATTTCTGATGACGATGAATATTACGTAATTATTTTTTCATCTTCCCTGCAACGTAGATCATGAGAATTGAAATGTCGGCTGGGGATACCCCTGAAATACGGGACGCCTGCCCTAAAGAAATGGGACGGATTTGGGAAAGTTTCTGGCGAGATTCTTTTCTGAGTTCAGGAATTTTGGAGTAATCAATTCCCTGGGGAATTTTATAATCTTCCATCTTTTTGAACTTCTCTATTTGTATCTGCTGGCGATATATGTATCCCTTATATTTCACCTCGATTTCCACCTGTTCTTTTATCTCGTTTGAGATTTGTCTTTGACGAAGCCCGTCATCTACAGTAAGCAAGGAATCAAAACCTCTGTCCGGACGACTCAATATCTTTGTTAGAGTATCCGGTCCTACGGTTTTTTTATCCATATAGGTTAAAATCTCCGTAATGGTGCGTTCTTTTTCCTGTAATTTGCCCCACTGCTGTTCGGAAATAAGCCCATAACGGTATCCATACTTCATTAACCTTCTGTCGGCATTGTCCTGTCGAAGGAGAAGCCGATATTCCGCGCGAGACGTAAACATCCGATACGGTTCCTGCGTGCCTTTTGTAACAAGATCATCAATGAGCACACCGATGTAAGCTTCTGAACGGTCGAGGACAAAAGGTTCTTTTCCCTGTATTTTTAAGACCGCATTGATACCAGCCATGATTCCCTGCGCTGCTGCTTCTTCGTAACCAGAGGTTCCGTTAATTTGACCGGCATGAAAAAGGTTTTCCACAAGTTTTGTTTCTAACGACGGATGGAGCTGAGTTGGCGGCACAAAATCGTATTCGATGGCATAACCATACCGCACAATCTCAGCGGATTCCAAACCGGTAATAGAATGAACGATAGCCTCCTGGACGTCATGAGGCATACTGGTAGATATGCCGTTACAATAAACCTCTAAAGTATTCAAACCCTCAGGTTCCAGAAATATCTGGTGCTGGTCTTTCCCTGAAAAATGAACGACCTTATCTTCTAATGACGGACAGTATCGTGGCCCCACAGACTTAATCTGTCCGGTATAGAGTGGTGCACGGTTCAGGTTCGACGTAATAATTTTGTGCGTGGTAGGATTTGTGTATGTAATATAACAGGGGACCTGAGAACAGGCTATCTTTTCTGTTGAAAATGAGAAAGGTTGGGGATCTTCGTCTCCGCACTGTGGTGTTAGCGGTTTATAATTAATGGTACGTCCGTTGAGACGCGGAGACGTCCCTGTCTTCAGTCGCCCCACCTCAAACCCGTTCCTCCGTAAAGAATCTGACAATTTTTCGGATGAGAGTTCTCCGATCCGTCCGCCTGCGGTCGTAAATTCGCCAATATGAATAAGCCCTTTTAGGAATGTGCCCGTGGTAAGGATAACAGCCTTTGCTTTATATTTTATGCCACTTTGGCCAATAAGCCCTATTGCTTTTTTATTATCGACGATGAGGTCGTCAACAATTTCCTGCCTTAAGAAAAGATTGCTTTGGTTCTCCACCCGATTCTTCATGGAAAACTGATAGGCTTTTTTATCGGCCTGTGCACGGGGGGAATGGACGGCGGGGCCTTTTTTGGTGTTGAGCATGCGGAATTGGATGCCTGTTTCATCAGCCACCTTTGCCATCTCTCCGCCAAGGGCGTCTATTTCCCGAACTAATTGACCCTTTGCAAGGCCGCCAATGGCGGGATTACATGACATCTGTGCAATCGTGTCCAGATTTATCGTGAGCAGTGCCGTGCTCATCCCCATCCGTGCTGATGCAAGAGCCGCTTCACAACCTGCATGCCCGGCCCCGACCACGATTACATCAAATTCTGTATGCATATACACTACTTTGCATGTTCAACAAAGCGTGTCTCTCGAATGACCGTAACAACGACTTCGCCCGGGTACTCTAACTGTGATTCAACTTCTCTGGCAATGTCGTAACACATCTTTGCGGCAATCTTATCATTTACCTTGTCAGGGCACACCATTATTCGCACCTCTCTTCCTGCCTGAATGGCATAAGCGCTTTCGACACCGCTAAAAGAAGTCGCTATACTTTCGAGTTTTTCAAGTCGTTTGATATATTTTTCTAAGGTCTCTCTTCTCGCCCCCGGTCTTCCGGCTGAAATGGCGTCAGTTGCGCTCACCAGCACCGTATAAATAGATTCAACCGGTTTTTCCTCATGATGGCCGCCTATTGCGTTCACCACTTCGGGTCTTTCGTCATACCGTTTTGCAAGGTCTGCACCAGCAACGGCATGTGTACCCTCCATTTCAGGACCAATAGCCTTGCCGATGTCATGCAAAAGACCGCATCTTTTAGCCAGCGGGACGTCCAGTTTTAATTCACCTGCAATAATACCCATGAGGTTACTGACTTCGATAGAATGCTGAAGCTGGTTCTGCCCATAACTCGTTCTATACTTAAGCCTGCCGAGCAGTTTTATTAACTCTGGGTGAACGTTATGAATACTCAAATCAAAACACGTTTGCTTCCCTGTTTCCTGGATAACCTGTTCAATTTCTTTTTCTGTTTCTTTCACAATTTCTTCAATATGTGCAGGGTGAATCCTGCCGTCGAGGATCAATTTCTCCATTGACTGCCTTGCGATCTCACGTCGCACACTATCGAACCCGGAAAGCACGATTACACCAGGGGTGTCGTCCACAATAACATCAATTCCGGTCGCTTTTTCAAATGCTCGGATATTTCTCCCTTCACGTCCGATGATGCGTCCTTTCATTTCGTTATTGGGAAGTTCTATCGAGCTTACAATATTTTCAGCCGTATGGGTTGCGGCGCATCTTTGGATTGCCGTACTAATTAATGATGCGGCATTTTGTTCCGCATTCTCTTTTGCCTCTGTTATTTTTTTTGAAATCACTTCAGCGCATTTGATGTCGAGTTCCTTTTCCAACCGGCTCAACAGAAGCTTTTCAGCTTCTTCCCTGGATAAATGAGATATCTTCAGGAGCGCATTATTTTCTTCTTCTATGACTTTCTCAAGTTCGAGTCTTTTTTCATCTAATTTTTTCTCTTTTAAGGCAAAGTTAGAAGAAAGCGTATCAATGTACCTTTCCTTCTTTGTGAGTAACTCCATCTTGCGTTCCAGGTTGTCTTCTCTTTTGCTTAATCTTCTTTCTTGCTGCTTCAATTCCATCCTGGTTTCTTGCGTTTCTTTCTCAAAAGCCTCCCTCCGCTGGTAAAGTTCGGCCTTTGCTGCAAGCTCGGCTTCTTTTTTAACTTTTTCAGCCTCTCTCGTTGATTCTTCAATGAGTTGCTTTAGCTTTTTTTCGCTGGCCGATTGCCTTTTCCTGTAAACGAGGATACAAATGAAGTATCCAAGGGCAATACAAGCGGGGATAGGGAGGTACATCAGTATTTGGGATATTTGCATGTTATTTTGTGAGCCGATCTATCGACTCCCCTCCAGAAATAAATAAAAACGATCTTCATCCTGTAAAAGATAATGAGAAACTAAGATCGGGAAAAGTAAAGCTGGATGAAACTTTTGGAGAGGTACGACCGAAGAGAAATGTCAATCTAAACGGAAAAGAAATGAAGGTTACGATCTTATAGAAATACTTCTTAAAAAGTGAGTATCATAAAATATAGTATGTATCCTGGATAATATAGCCATGTAAGACATTTTAAACACAAAGCTACACCACCATTTATGTACCCTGCTTCCTAATTTAACCAAATTGCACTTATTAAAAAATATTTCTTTTAGATCCATAATGACCATCTTTAAGTGATAATCACCAAACCAAAACAGCACACTGAAAATCGAAAAATAATTTTTCATAACTATAAAATGCGTTTTATAAAACATCTAATATGCTGTTTTTCTCATTTCTCCAATTTTTTATTAATAATCTAATAATATAAATGACATCCTTCTGAGATCAAACCTTCCCGACCTTCTCTATTACTTTTATTAACATAAACACAAAGGTGCATTATGCTAAAAAATTCCAGGAAATTGCAAAATTTCTTAAAATTATGCAACAAAAATTTAACTTATTAAAAGGGATTTTAAACTATATTTTTAATTAAGTCAAGTTATTTTATATCTATATTATTAAAAGGGTTAAGAAGTTATAAATTACCAATAAAAACGACCTTTTTAAATAATTTTGTATTCTCACCTTGATGCTTGACAAGCAAATTACCGTTAAGTATAATACCGTCCTTTAAAAACACAAGGAGACCTTTTGTTAAGCATAAACTTTTTTATAGATCTACTGCATCGATAAAGGAGAACCTATATGAGAGTCGAAGTAGAATTACCTGATGTAGATGAAAACAACGGAGACGAAGCAACAGTTTCTTTTTGGTATATCGAGGAAGATGAGGAAGTTGAAGAAGGTGAAGATATTGTTGAAATGATCACAGAAAAAACAACTTTTAACATCACTGCCCCAATATCGGGGAGATTGGTAGAAATTCTTGCACAAGAGGGTGACGTAGTGAAGGTTGGTGATATTGTGGCTATACTCGAAACCGAGGAAGAAGAGGAGGAAGAAGAAGAAGAAGAAGAGGAGGAGGAGGAGGAGGAAGAAGAAGAATAAGAATAAGAAAAATTTTCAATTACCTTTAAATTACCATTCCTTGCAGTGCTTATTCATTATATTTATAAAGCATTAGTTTTACCGTTAATTCAAATCATAATTTTTCATGTCTTTTAAAAGTGTAGCCTGCCAAGAGCGTGTTGTAGAATTATTTCAAAGTGCTATCAGAAATAACCACCTGGCGCACGCTTATATTTTTGCAGGTCAGGAAGGTGTGGGCAAAACCTCATTTTCCAGAGAACTTGCAAAGGCAATATTTTGTAAACATCCCGCTCCGGAGGCGTGTGACACCTGCAATAATTGTCAAAGAATCACCAGCGATAATTTCTCAGATTTATTTTTTATACTGCCTGAAAAAAACAGCAGGGTGATTAAAATAGAACAATTAAAATACCTTCAGGATGTCCTGAAGGTCAAACCTTTGGAATCCCAATATAAAATGGTAATTATCCAGTCTGCGGATAAGATGAACGAGGAAGCTTCCAACTGTTTGTTGAAAACGCTGGAAGAGCCTCCTTCGTATGCCATTATCATACTCATCGTAACATCTCTTGAATCTGTCAGAGAAACAATACGGTCAAGGTGTCAAATTATAAGGTTTTCCCCTTTATCTGCAGCCGTCGTAAAAAATATCCTCGTAAACCACTTTAAATTGGATGATAAACAGGCAGAACGGCTGGCATTCATTTCCAATGGCAGCATAGAAAGGGCAACCCTGCTTTCTGGTACACATGCCCTTGAAAAGAAAAACTGGCTTGTTGACCGGCTTTTGAAATTAGAAATTAATGACAATTTGACTTTTTCAAAAGAATTGTTCAATGAATGGCATATCCAGGATTTAGATATTTTGGAAGAGAAACGTTCGTACGTTAAGGAACTCCTGTTCTCATTTCTTATGTATTACCGTGACTTGCTTGTCTGCAAAATAGGGAGCGATGATTTGCCTGTTTATCATACCGATTGGAGGGATGCATTAGCCACAAGAAGCCGGTCGCTGTCTGAAGATGTGTTATTCCGTATTTTGAATACCATCAAGACGTCACTTGAATATCTTGATTATAATGCCAACATTACTTTACTGCTTGAGAATATGATAACAAAAATCCTCCATCTTCAATGTAATCAGAGGATGCCATCATGACAACTACACCCGTAAATAATGGACAGAGATTGAGAGGGAGAAAAAGGGAAATTAGTATTTATGGGTTTGCCTTTTTACCCTTTTGTGTAGAAAGATTGACACATTTGACTCCGTCAGGTCGCCAGGCCGGGGAAATAACACCCTTATGATGATAGCGTTCAATCAATGTGCCCCACGTAATACAGAAATCCCCGTAGCGATCGTTTATCGTATCCATGGTGTGCGTAGCCGCTTGTTTAATCCTGTCTGTGCTGAAGAGTGGTAGTTGAACAGTGTTCTTGGTAAGGTTGCAGACACTGACCCCTACCAGTCGTATGGGCTGTTGGAGTCGTATTGTATTGAGTATCTCTTTGGCAGTAATGTAAATGTTGACACTGGTATTCATATACATTCCCACAGTACTGCGTCTTGTAAAGGTGGTAAAATCAGGGTAGCGCAGGGTAAGGGCTACCGTCCTGCCCGCATATCCTCCACCACGCAGGCGCCTGCCTACCATCTCAGATAACTGGAGGATGTGTCGTTCCAGTGTTTCCATATCGCTCACGTCCCTGTCAAGGGTCATACTGTGTCCAACCGATTTGGCATCGGCTTCCTGCTCCAGGGGTATGACAGGGCTATTGTCCACGCCCTGCGCCATGAGCTTCAACCGTTCGCCAATTACGCCGAATCGGTTCTTTAATACGTGTATGGATGCCCGTCCCAGTTCGCCACAGGTCTTGATCCCCATTGCAGCCAAATGTATTCCAAGACGCGAGCCAATGCCCCAGAGTTCTCGTACAGGTAAGTGTTCCAGCAATCTACCAATATCCCCTTGTTGGATAATGACAAGTCCATCGGGTTTCTTCATGTCACTGCCCAGCTTTGCCAGGAGTTTGTTGGGTGCGATACCGATAGAACAGGTCAGCCTTCCAAGCGTCTTACGAATTTCTTTCTTAATATTTTTGGCAATAACCCCAACATTGCCAAAGAGAGGAATCGAACCCGTAACATCCAGAAACGCCTCGTCTACGGAGTAAACCTCTACGATGGGAGTGTATTGCCGGTATATCTCGACAAGCCGGCGGCAGGTGTCCGTATAACGGCTCGTGTCGCCTGCCACGAGGATAATATGAGGGCACAACCGCTTGGCCTCGTATTTGGTCATGCCTGTCTTGACCCCGTATGCCCGCGCCTCGTAAGAAGAGGTGGTCACTACCGTTCTTTCATTAGAACCAATTACCGCAATGGGTTTTCCTCTGAGGGTGGGATTCACCTGTTGTTCCACCGATGCAAAAAAGGCGTTCATGTCAATGTGCAGAATAGTTTTATCCATTTGAGATTTAAAAAATCGTAAATCTGAAATCGTAAATTTAAAATTTACCTTAATTCATTTCCTGCTTGGTTCTGGCTTGTCCAGACTGGAACGCTAGCCTGCCGTTTCTACGGAATGAAGTGTCCATACCACGGTATCGGTATTATAAGAAATGGAAAAAACGTTAGCGCCGTCCGTGACCGTAAAATGGTGCATGACGGACTTTCCCAGCCTTTCCGTCCAGATATAGGTAATTTCCTGGATGAGGTATTTTTTACCACCCCATATAAACCAGACAGGTTTAAGTTTCTTTTTATTGTCGCCAAAGATAGCTCCCACCTTGATCGTTTCGTTGATTTCCGTAATCATAATTCCACCAAACAATTATTACTTATCCAATTGCCTTATCACAGTTGTAACCTTGCCAATGATGTGAACATCGCCCTCCCCCTCCTTGACAATAATCGGTTTCATGGTTGGGTGTTCGGGTTTCAACTGTATTGTATGCCCTTTTTTGTAAAATCGCTTTACGGTGGCCTCGTCATTTATGAGGGCAACCACGATCTCTCCGTTATTGGCTACAGGCTGTGGTTTTACGAGGACAAGGTCTCCCTCCTGTATGTGTGCCTCAATCATGCTGTCTCCTACTACCCGCAAAAAAAAGGCATTGTTGCTGCGGCATATCGTTCTGTCTACGGAAAGGTATCCTTCGACATCTTCTATGGCTGGATGCGGTGTCCCTGCCCGAACCCTTCCCATAATCGGAACCGACCTCAATTCCAGGCTTCTGGCAGACGCCTCAATAATCTCAATCGCACGTGGGCTATTGAATTGCCTCTTGATGTACCCTTTGCGTTCCAGGACATCGAGGTATTTTTTAACAATGTTGGTGCTGGAAAGCCCCAGCCCATCCATAATTTCCCGTACGGTAGGGGGGGTAGCCCCTTTCCTGAAGATGTTCCTTCAGAAAGGACAAAAATTTCAGCTGTTTTTTCGTTAATGGTTTGGTCATAGGTTTTTATTTATAGGTGAACACGTGTTCACCATTATATTTTTTATCCTCCCCCTGTCAAGTCTTATCTGATAAATTTTTTGAGGCGTTTATAATTAGGCATTTGTCCACTTTTTCAATGTAGCACGAACTTCAGTTCGCTTACACCTGCTATGCGAACTGAAGTTCGCACTACAACTGCAACTTTGAAATTCCTTAACGTATATTTAGGCTTGACACCATCGGAGATATATGTAACATTATTTTTTAGTTACCGTAGTTTTGATTTAATCTAAAGTTCTTATTTTTTAGTGGGAGGAATGTGTTATGCAAGGCTTTGATAGAAGGAAATTTTTAAAAACCATCGGGATTTCTGCTGTTACCGCAGGATTGGCTACTACTGTGGGTTCTTTAAAAAGTGTCAGCGCTGACGAGGTGGATTGGTTTCAGAACGTTAACCGTGTAAAAGACCCTCTCAATAAAACCCCAAAAGAGAAAGGTCACGCCCCTGTGGTCCAGTGGCCCATAAACATAAAGAACGGCGAACCATTTAACCTGGACATTCAGATTGGTGAAACCCTGCATCCGATGACTTCAAATCATTATATACAGTGGATTGAGGTGTATGTAGGGATCGAACAGGTTTCCCGGGTAGAATTTTCACCCCTGTGTCCCCAGGCAAAAGTAACTATTCCTGTAGCCGTCAAGGAGTCTGCTACCCTGAGAATCCTGGCTCGCTGCAATCAGCATGGTATCTGGGAAACGACAAAAAAGGTTATTATCTAGGATAGAGGCAGACTTTTATGCCATTGGAAAATTGCACACCGGAAAAGGCGAGACTGTAATTCAATTGTATAGGAATTTTCATTTTATTCATGCGGGTTTCGTGACCATAACCAGTATGGCAAATAACCCGTGGAAGACCTCCCCTTCATCCCCTCCTTGCAAAGGAGGGGACTAAGGGGAGGTGCAGAAATAACATCCTTCCGATTTCCTCCTTGCGAAGGAGGGGAATGAGGGGTGGTTATAAGTTCAAACCAAAATATACCCATGTTAGATAAAAATAACCGACCCGTTGAACCAGCAAAGATACCTCCGCCTCATAGACCCATGAATACGTGGAAACACATGGTTGCCTACCTTTGCATATGGTTTCTGGTTGCAGTTCTTGTCATGGTTTATTTTACTTCAACCGGCTCACCCCAGGCAGGTCTTCTGGAGGTTGGGGTATCTGCTTTGATCTTCGTCATTTTGTTCCACCTCGTTATGAAATTTTTCCCGCTCGTTTCTAAGATTATTACCTCGGTGCTCGTAATAGGATTGGGAATTGCATTGATCTATATGAACTATCACTTCTTAAAGGTTGTAAAAAAAGACACCCACCTGGAAGAATTGTTAGTGGGAGATCTGCTGGTTAAAAAGATCATGAAAACTATTAAAAAAGAGCCAATTGCCGTAGCAGTCAAAGAAGAAATTCCAAAAGCAGTTTCAAAACCGAAATACGAAAAATACGAGAACTATGAAAAACCTCCACCTGCAATGACTCTGGATCAATTAAAGATGTCAATAGCTGATCCCACCCGGCCGGAGATAGCGTTCTCGTATATTACAGCGCTCTCTCCGGCTATAAAAGCAGGAACAACGCTTATGGCCGAAAAATACAAAACAGAGACGATTGTGAGTACTATGCGCACGGAAGTTTCCGTCCTGGAATTTACAACAAAAGGATGTGAACTTCTGCCCCTGGAATCTACGGACAGCAGGGAACTCACCTTACTGCCACCGCTTAATTTTATTCATGAAGTGCCTGTTATGACATTTGAAGAACCGAGGCTTCAATCGCCTATATCTGAAATGAACACATTTATTCAATTTATAAAATTACATGGACCTATAAAAGATAACCGTATTCCTATTAATTGAAACAAGACATGGGAAAGGAGCGATGCATGAAAATATATATTATAGTAGTACTTATGCTGTTGGCATTAGTAAATATGGGTTACAGCCAGGATCAGGTTAAGAATAATTCACTGGATGCCGCGATCAATGAATTTCGACAGGCAGTAGAAAAAAATCCCACCTATGCCGAGGCCCATTATAACCTCGGGGTTGTGTATAGTGAAAAAGGAATGAAGGAAGATGCCATCAGTGAATACAAAAAAACTTTAGAGATTGAACCTGATTTTGTAAAGGCATATAACAATCTTGGTGTTATTTATTACGAAATGGATCGGTTGGATGAAGCCGCAGAAGCCATGAAAAAGGCCATTGCTGCATCACCACAGTACGTTGAGGCACACTATAATTTGGGAATCATTTATTATAAGAAAAAACAATATAATGAGGCTGTGGTGGCTTTTAAGAAGGCCGTAGAACTTAACGCTAAATTTGAAAAAGGATATTACAATTTAGGTGTCACATATGCTTCGATGGATGCCATGGATGAGTCTATTGCTGCCTTTAAGAAGACACTGGAGATTAATCCCAGATATTCCGATACATACTATAATCTGGGCGTTGCTTACGCAAAAAAGGATCAACTTGACGAGGCGGTTAAATTCTTACAAAAAGCCCTGGAATACAATCCTGATGACTACAAATCTCATTTTGCTCTGGGCGTAATTTACCAGGCCAAACGGAAGACAAAAGAATCCGGTATCGAAGAAAAATCCCCGAAATAAATGGGTAATTTAATTGTATAGGAAATTTCATTTTAATTATGCGGATCAAGAGATAGTAGGTGTAAAAATCCCCCTTAACAAAGGGGGCTAGGGGGTTGTAAAATAGCCCAGAAAAAAATAACCCCCTGAATCCCCCTTTTCTAAGGGGGACTTAAATGGAATAACTCGTCTACTTTGCATAAGGATTAAAGGTAATAGTTCACCGCAAAGGCGCAAAGTGCACAAAGACATTATTTTTTGGAAAGTACATGCCGAAAATTTTTGAAAAACCTTGTGATTTTATTGTAGAAGAGACTCCTTCTTTGAAATTTTTTATCATTTTTATTGTTTTTTCTTTGCGTCCTTTGCGCCTTTGCGGTGGGCTGAACTGTTACGATTAAAGATATGCAAAAACAGGCTAAAATCTTCCTGCGTATCACGATATTCTTGTTCGTTATTCTCTTTCTTTTTTCCCAGGAACTTTATGCCAGGGCTTTGCATTTTATTGCTTACGGAGACACCCGCAGGGACATTAAGACAAGAGAAAAACCCCAGGTAAAACACAATGCGATAGCCAGCGTTATACGGGAGAATAACCCTGATTTTATCTTATTCTCAGGAGATATGGTTTATTGTGACGAATTTGAAAAATTTTTAGAAGTAATTACCAATAACTATACGGGAAGTAAAATGATTCCCCTGTATCCCGTTATTGGTAACCATGAACTTATCTTTGGTGAAAAGGTAGATGCGGTTATAAATGACCTGTTAGAAAAAATAGGTGTTGTAAATAAATCCAAAGAGCGGTCATCTTCCCAACCAGAACTTTTGCATGATCTGGAGGCATTGAAAAGAAAACTGTATCTGGAGATCGAATCGATTCCGGATGCAAAGTTAAAAACGAGGAGCCGCCAGGTATTGTGTGAAGAAATCTGTGGCAAATTGGATCCCGCATATATTTCTTATTTAAAAGAAGTGTTGTGTGAAACAAAAGACGGGCAATCCTGGTATTCTTTTGTCAAAGAAGCCGATGGATTAAAGATAAAATTTATTGCCTTAAATTCCTCGCTGCCAGACGACGAAGAACAGTTCCAGTGGTTTTTGAATGAATTAAAACAGTTTAGCGGACCGAAGATTATTCTTGAACATTACCCGCCATATTCAACCGGATTTCATGGGTGCTTGGATTTGATGAACAAAAATTCAAAGGCGTCAAGGTTTCGGGATCGCTATGCAAAAATTTTTAACAACACGGCTAATAATGTTGTACTGGTCGTCAGTGGACATGAACATAATTACCAGCGGATTTGCAAAACAGATCAAACAGGCAGTATGCAACTACCCGTATACGTTGTTTCAGGCGGCGGAGGCGCGGAATTAACGGGTCAGGCTGCATGTGACACTTCTCAGATACCCATGGATGGATTCCGGTGTTTAGGGCTTATTACCGCATATCAATTTATAGATATCGTTGCAGATACGGACGACAAAGATAATTTAACCCTCACGTGTAAAACACTGGGTCTGCAATGTGATTTAACCGAGGGATTACCTGACGATGATACCTTTGAAAGGCAATTCGTAAATGATCGCCTTGAGGTAATTGATGATTTTACCTTAAGCTGGGAAAAGCAAAGGTAGTTATTTGGATATCAAAAATATTCGTGTTAATTTAGTTTTTTGAAAAATTCCCAACTAACCCGACCTTCGCAATTCGAGGGGTAGACGAGCCGCTAAGCCAGTAGATACAAGGGATCATGTTAAAAGGTCGGCACTACAGACCCGTCTGTCCGGCGGCATAAACCTTGGGTGGTGGTTGATCGGGAAGCGACAAT
>JACRII010000064.1 GCA_016235875.1 Planctomycetota bacterium | reverse complement strand
GCCTCACAATCTTTGCAGCATAAAACAATCGTCTTACCCTCGCACTCCACCTTTACGCCTTTGTCCTTTTCTACGGCTTTGCCACAGACCAGGCATTTTGTATCAGACTGTTCGGCGGCACCTGCTTCTTTTGTGCCGCAGCAACTGGATGCAAACGTCGTTTTTACTGCATAAGAGGTCATTAATACAAGTGCAACACTTACAACGCCAATAAAATATCCAATACGCTTCACTCCCTATCTCCTTAAAAAATGTTTACGGGACACTATATAAAACAAATACTTTTTATAAAACAAATAATAGATGCGTAAAGTTTCGTAATTTTATGATAATAAATAATTTTGTTGAGATTGTTCAGATTTCGTTAGTTTATAAAACTCGTCAATGTTTTCCGTAACGATATTTACCACACCGCTGTCCAATGCACCTTCTGAGGCATACTTATTAAGGATATTATGCATAACTTCTTTTGTATAGCCTTTACGATACGGTCTGTCTTCAGTAAGGGCGGTAAATACATCACTCACCGCCAATATACGTGCCCCTAAAGGGATAATCTCACCTTTGGTGTGGAAAGGATAACCACTTCCATCAAGCCTTTCATGATGGAATGCCGCCCACTTAGCTATAATATCCAGACCGCGTACCTTATTTAAAATCAGATTTGTGAAATAGGTATGTCGCTTCATGATTTCGAATTCATCGTCTGATAATTTATCAGGTTTGTCAAGGAGTTCGTCTGGTATTGCGAGTTTCCCTAAGTCGTGTAACAAACCGGCAACTTTTATCATTTCACATTCAAGCGGCGAGAACTTTAGCTTTCTGGCAAGTGCGTTTGCAATCAGGGAAACTCTCCGAGAGTGTTCTTTGGTGAATTTGCTCTTGGAATCCACAATATGGGCAAATATCTCGGCGATGTGTTCAAGTTCGTCATAATTAAGCTTGATATTTTCCGTGAATTTATAGTTTCGTAACAAATCTTCGGTATGCTTGGTAGTAAGGTCAAGCCAGAACGACTCCAAACGCGCTATTTGATTGAATGCGGCAACCACTCGTGGGTCAAAATAGGTGCCGGAATTATTATTAACGGTATTGATGATCTCCGTCTTTTGATGCAGGATATATTCCCTTGGCCGAATAAGTATATCTATGCGATCGGCTATATAGATGATGCGGCTGCAGATAGGTATCATGTTGCCTGTGATACCAGTTTCGTTTGGGCCGGCCCATTTGTCGTGGTGATGCAAAATAATATTGGCTAATCTTTCTGTATAAGAACATTTTTTTAAAATCTCATTGCCTCTCTTGCAGTGTTTGAAGTCTTCATGAGCTTCAAAATGCAGCATCTCCCCTGCTTCTCTGGTCAAAATCAAGCCTACATCATGAAGAAGTGCGGCATAATATAAATCACCGCTGAGTTCTTTATCCAAATTCATTTGTTCTGCTATCTTGCAAGATATGTAGCATACCTTGGAACTATGAGACATACTTCCCCAATCTACTCCCAAACCAAAGAAGACAAGATCAAGCGTCTCTGAAAGACTTCTTATAATTTCTGATAAGCTAAATTTTAACATTTATATTTCTCAAATTTATAATTGCTTGACTGACACTCGATTCCGGCCATTAGCCTTGCTATAATACAAAAGTTTGTCAGCCCTTTCCAGCAGCGTTTCAGCGGTGTCTTTCGGTAGAGCAAGCGTCGCTCCAATAGAGACGGTGACCTGAACGATGCCTGAATTTAGAGAAAAGCCAGACTGTTCGACAAGTACCCGAAGCTTATTCGCCGTGAAATATAACTGTTCTTCAGTGATATTTGGAATAATTGCGAGAAATTCTTCTCCACCCCAGCGTCCTACGATGTCGGATGCCCTTACATTTTTTATGAAGGTATTTGATACCATTATTAATACCTTGTCTCCGATATCATGTCCGTAGGAATCGTTTACATTTTTAAAGTGATCTATATCCATATAGAGGATCCCAAAAGGCCTGCCGTATCTGCGCAATTCATCTAACTTAGTCTGTATATTTAACTCTGTATACCGCCTGTTTGCTAATTCTGTGAGAGGATCGAGTAATGCCATTTTCTCAAGTTCTTTAATCCTCTGGGTGATCGCAAGTTTTGGGGAGTTGTCGGTGAATACTTCAATTGCCCCTATAACGTGTCCAAGTGAATCTCGAAGTGGGGTTGTGCGCGCAAGGACAGGTATACGGTGTCCTGTTTTGTGCCGGATATACAAGTTCATTTCACGAGAAATGGAATCGGTCACTGTTTTGGCCAATGGGCATTCAGTCATGCATAATTGAATACCATGTTCGTTAATATGACTGATATTATCGGAACATCGTTTCCCTAGTACTTCAGAACTTGTGTAACCAGAAATATTTTCAGCGCCTTTATTCCAATAGAGAATCTTCCTGTCATTGTCAACAAGGTATACGCCATCGTTGAGGTTTTCTAAAATAGTCTTGGAAAAATCGTTTATCATTAATTCTTTCCGATTGTTCTCGCTGGTTCAATCGTCCTCGATTGAACCGAAACATTTGGCTTTTTACGGCTGATATTTATTTAAAGCCAATAGTCTGCTCAAAATATCTGGTTCAATCTGCAAGATTTGAACCAGCCTTGAGTTGTTTATAGTAAATGTAAAAGAAAGTTGTCATTGCGAGGAGGAACGACGAAGCAATCTCATGGCAGGGATTGTTTCGCTGTCGCTCGCAATAACGAATTCATGTCAACTTATTTAGGACGTTTACTATAACAACATTTTTCCTACTCATGGGGATGTATGCAAACCCGGCTATTTCCCCTTCACATCCTTTGCACAGCGGAGTCCTAATGCTAAATTGAACAGGTCTGGCTGTTCGGATTTTCTTGTGTGTGCTCGTACCTGGAATGGTTTTGAGAATCGGGAGCCACCCCGAATTACGCGCCTTGCGCTATTATCCGGGCCTTTGGGGTTTTTGTATGGAGATTCTGTATAATAGGTGTTCACATACCAATCGGCGCACCATTCATAAACACTACCTGCCATGTCATAACAGCCGTAGACGCTTTTTCCGGCTTCTCCGCTGCCCACGGGCTTGGGTTCACCGCTGAGATTGCATCGGGCAGGATCCCATTCATTACCCCAGGGGAAAATCCTGCCATCTGACCCCCGTGCTGCTTTTTCCCATTCAGCTTCGGTAGGGAGTCGTTTGCCAGCCCAGGCGGCATACGCATAGGCGTCATACCAATCAATGCGCGCCACTGGATAATCAGGCACGTTATAATATTCATTGTCCCAGAACCGTGGAGTATGATCCTTATTACTGGGTTCTCCTTTAAAACATTTGCTGTGGTCGTTTGTTTTCTTTATGTATTCCAAAAATTCCCAGTACTGGGCGTTTGTTACCTCATAACGATCAATTTCAAATGCGTCGAGATAAATTTTGTGCTCGGGATATTCATCTTCCCGTGCTTCGTCAGTTCCCATAATAAATTCACCTGCCGGCACCACGACGCTTCCGTATTTTTGCTTTTGCACAAGGGATGCCTTTTTCATAAGTTCATCACGGCTTTTGAAGGTATTTTGAACGGTACTTTGCTTTTCTAATGCCTGTTTTAGGACAATAACATAACTCTGTACCTCCGTAATATCTTTTGCGTTTGGGGACAGGACAATATATTTTTGTAAATGGTTGATAGCCTGCTGGGCATCTCCTAGTTTACCGTAAAGCCAGCCCATATTGTAATGGAGCGCCGGGAAATCAGGGAATGACACTTCCGCCTTTTTGTATGATTCTAAAGCAAGATCGTATGACTCAGCGTCGCAGTAATTACAACCTTCCTGGTAATATTTTCTGGCGAGTTCCACTTTTTGTTTTACAGCGTCCGCTTCCAGGGCAGGAGGTGTTTCTGTAAGTGGAATAAGTTTTTTCCCGTGCTCTTTACAGAATTTTTCCCCCGGAGCGCCTTCTTTTTTACAGTCAGGACATATCATTTTCACAGGGCTTTCCATCAACTTAGTTCCATCTTCGCTGCAAAATTTCGTATCTTCTGAATATGCCTTGTTACAGGTGGGACATTTTTTTGTCATAGCCTTTGATGCGGATTCCTTGGCATGGAGGATTGGAATCAAAGGGAGGCACAACACGATTACACAAATGAGAGAAATCCAGTATATTTTTTTCATAGTTCCTTATCCGAGATCGTTTAAAATGAGTTTTATTTTTTGTATCTGTTCTAACAATTCTTTTTCACGATTTTGTTCCATTGCTACTACATGGGCAGGCGCCCGTGCAGCAAAATCTTTGTTTTCCAGCTTCCGTCTTACCACCGCTAAATGATTTTCAAGCTGGTTCAGGTGTTTCAACTGGCGCTCCTTTTCCGCAACAGGATCAATAATACCCTCAAGAGGCACGAACGCCTGTATCTGTCCGATAACCTCAGAGGCTGCATTATTGGGCTTCGCAAGATTTTTACCAATTTCCAAACGTTCGAGGTTGGCCATACGCTTGAGCATACCAGAATGTTCCTGTAAATTATATTCACCGTCTGCTGAAATGGAGATGAGTGCGTCCAACTTTTGCTTTTCTTTGATATTCATCTTACTGCGTATATTTCGAATAGCACGAATAATATTTTGCAGGATTGCCATAGTCTCTTCTGCGATTCGGTCTTCATATCGCTTGTCAATCGTTGGCCAGACACTCCGGGCAAGACTCTCGCATCTCAGGTCCTTCTGGATATCGATTTTATTTTCAAGAACAATCCTTTTTAGATTATGCCACAATTCCTCCGTAATAAAAGGTACAAAAGGATGCAAGAGGTGTAATATTTGATCAAAAACCTGTGCAAGGACTGTTTGCGCCACCTT
>JACRII010000069.1 GCA_016235875.1 Planctomycetota bacterium | reverse complement strand
TTACTTTTGTCATTTTGAGGAGCGAAGTGACGAGAAATCTTTTGCTCAGGGCAGGCTCCGAGACAAATCTGTAAACCCTGCAATTTCAATGGTCAAAAGTTTCTCGATACTCTCGAAATGGTAATTTTATTAGTTTTCGTTCAAACACTAATTACGATAATTAATTTTTAGGTTGTTCATTGATTGACTTCTGTTATGACAAAGCCAAGATTGTTGCTGGTAGATGATGATAAGGATGCGCTTGATGGGTTGATAAACATTTTGAGGCGTGATGGGTATCAGGTCGCTGGCGTTTTATCAGGTTATGAAGCGTTAAATTCCCTGTCAAAAAAAAGTTTCGATGTCATTATAACAGATTTGAATATGCCAGGAATGCATGGGTTAACCTTGATTCATGAAGTAAGGAAAAGGAAAGAACCTATAGCGATTGTAATTGTTACGGCTAACAGTTCCGTTAAAACAGGTGTAAATGCCGGGAAAAATATAAAGTACGATTACTTTTTGCAAAAACCGGTAAATATCGAAGAGCTAAAATCAGTACTAAAAAAATTATGGGGGGAGACTCGGGTGATTACTTAAAAACGAGTATTAGGAAATAGTGAAGTAAACGTTATTGAAAAGTTTCAGTAGTTTTGTATTTTAGTTAACCTTAATTTTATAGAAGGGGAAAAAACAATGAACTTAAAGCTATTGGGTTGGATGTCTGCCGCGTTATTGAGTGTTGCAACATATGTGGCAGCGCCAGGCGCTTTTGCTGAAGAGGCAAAACAGGCTGAGACCTGGAATCTCAGTCCGGAGGAACAGGACTTAGTTAATGTAACAAACGGGGATGTTTTGGGAGACCGCGGTAAGGACGGTGTTTGGGAGTTTCACCTTTATACTACAGACGGCTATATTGAAATGACTAATGGCGAATTAGTGTGGGTTTTTGGCTATACACACGCCAAGGGTAGCTTTAAGAATGTAGGAGAGGTAACAACGAAGGAGCAGGTAGAACAATTATTAGAGCCTGTTAAGGTGCCGAGTGACCCGATTCATCTTTTCGTCGGTGAAAAGGTACGGATTACTTTGCATAATACGGGTATGCACTGTGCGGCAGAACATTCAGGAATTAATCATGTAGCGCATACGATTCATTTCCATGGTCTGGATTTAACCCCAGCCGTTGACGGCGTGCCTTCCCTGCCAGTGGACCCCGTTTTGGAGCATACAGCATTTACCTACGAACTACTTCCCCAGTATGAAGGCTCATTTATGGGGCATTGCCATGTGGATAGTTTTAATCATATCCTTGCCGGGATGTATTTCCCCATTATTATTCATCAAGACAGGTCGAAGACGGCTTACGGATACAAATACGACCGGGATTACACGCTGTTTCTAAGCGAGCTATCTTCAACGGCAAATGAGCAGTTACAGGAATCGGGTGTTGTTCATGGATTGCAGGACTGGAAGGCAGATTATTACCTTATTAATGGAAGGACATTTACTGATAATCTCTATCACCCGCGTTCTGTGATAAACGATCCCCGTTCAAGGATCATAGCCTATGAAGACGAGACGGTTCTCTTGCGTCTTATGGCAATAGGCGCCGACCATGTATTTGCGCTCCACCCGCACGGATACCACATGGAAGTCGTTGCGTTAGATGGAAGGAAGTTAAAGAGTACTTATGAGAAAGACACCATTTGTATTGCAAGTGGCGAGAGGATTGATGTATTGGTGAAAATTCCACATTTTGCCAGTCAAAGGAAATGCCTTTCCTGCAATTTGGGCGCTGGCATCACCATCATGCACGATCATAATCTGCGCGGAATGGTGTCAACAGGCAAGTATCCTATGGGCGCTTTGACGATTTTCGACGTAAGAAGCAAAAGCAAGGCAGCGCAGCCGGATGCCCCTTTGAAAGGCGGCAAATCATATAATCCTTTGGAGCATTAATAAAATTTATCGAAAGCCTTCTCCTCGCCTCCCGCAAGGCTTTGTCCTTGCGGGAGGTTTTTTATTGGCCTTTGTGTTTCTTTAATTTACCGAAGCAGGTGGCAGTCAATTGCATTGACATTCATGCCTGAAGATAGTATTATCGCGCAGATTTATATCCGGGATTGTTTACGTTATTAAAGATTTGATCTGAAATAAAATGTTAACATGTTTATGGTACGGGGAATTTATTTTTGCTTTCAGGCAAATTTTTTAGGAGGAACAGTGTATGAGAAATTGTTTTAAAATGGCTGTTTACGGTGTTCTTGTAATAGGGATTATGGGGATAGGCGTAAGTACGTTATTTGCATATTCAGGTGGACCTCCCGACGGTCGCACGGGTTCTCCAGCCGATAGTTTACAAACGTGTAATGATACAGGATGTCATAATAACTATGCTCTTAATTCCGGTTTGGCAGCGTTTTCTATCTCAGCGCCAGGCAGCTATACCCCGGGAGAAACATTAAGCGTATCCGTTTCTTTTGGTAATTCCAGCACTGCCAAGCATGGTTTTGAACTTTCAACGTTAGACACAAACAATAACCACGTTGGTACTTTCAGTAGTGTCGATGGCGATGGTAATACACAAACCAATAATGGGGATTATATAAAACATACCTCCGCAGGCAGCAGCCAGTCTGGAAATGCTAGTTGGAATGTAAACTGGACTGCGCCTGCTGATGGAGAGGGAGTGGTGACATTTTATGCAGCCGGTAATGAGGCGAATGGAGATGGCACGAATCAGGGTGATTATATTTATACGACCACAAAACAAATAAGCACTGCTGTTGCAACCCCAACAGCAACGCCGACGCCAACAACCACCGAATGTGAACCGGAGGCAATTACACTAGATACGAAGAAGCTGAATTTGAAACTTGGTGAAGGCAAAACGGTAACTGTTACGGTGAGCGGATCGGATGATTGTAAGTCTGAGGGTGCAACAGTAACTGCGGCGGTTAAAACAGGAAAGAATCGTGTTACGATTGATACTACGACCGCAACAACTGATGCAAATGGTCAGGCAACTTTCACTATTACGGCCGGGCAGAAGAAGGGTAATTCCAAGGTAGTATTTACCGTAGAAGATAGCGAAGGAGAGGTTTATACGACTTTTGTTATTGTGAAGATAAGAAAAAAATAGTAGAGATGTCCCGGCGGGGCGTCTGTACAATTTGAATTAAAAGGGGGTAATCTTGAATATTTTTCAGGATTGCCCCCTTATTTTTTTAGTTGATATAAAACTAATGGATGTTAAACTAATGCCATTTGCAGTCGAAAGTTTGGAAAATGTAATAGGTTTTATTGTTCGGGAATATTTTTAATGATAAAGTTTGCGGCGATTGTTTTCTGTGCGTTTGTGTGCTTCTGTGTTGCTGTGAACGGGGATACCGTAGTTCTCAGGAATGTCGGCAAAGATATCGATCTTAAAGTAGTGGGGGTTACGGGGGAATATATAAATGCGGTAATATCAAAGAAGTCCATAAAATCCTTGAATATGCAATTTTTAAATCCTGGGAATTACCCCGATATGATTTCCCTGGATATTGCAAATGTAACTGTGGAATGTAAGATCAAGGAAATTACTGAAGATACTATCCATGTACTGATTCCCACCTCCAAAATTTCTTCACTTCAAATGTCCTTCCGATCGGATGACAAGCAGACCGTTTCAGCTCCAGCGGAGATTGATAGTAAACCAAAAACTACTGACGTGGCTGAGGAAAAGGGAAAATCATCGCAGATTATTGAGGAGCGGGAATTAGAACCTAAGATACAAGAAGATGCTGGCAATAGAATAATAGTCGATGAGATAAGGACTGATCCAATAGAAAAGAAAGAAGCGGGAAAATACTATAGGCTAAAGACTAAAAAGGCGAAAAAAGAAAGCTTGCTGGAAGAAGATGATAAATTAGTGACTAAAACCGAAGATGTGTCAATGGGTATCCATGAATCGATTGAGGATGAAAAACCTCTGACAGAGAGCGGAGAAACGTCCGAATCGAATCAAGACCTGTTAAAAGAGTCGCATGATAAAGAGGAAGTTGATAAGGCGGTTGAAGAAGATATTAAGAAAGAAGAACCAGTTATTCAGGACCGGAATCTTGGAAGCGTTGAGGGGAAGATATTGCGGAGCGGAAGTCCTCTTTCCGGTTGCCAGGTAAAGTTGCAAATGTTAGAAAAAAGCGGACTTTTAGCAAAAGGATATCGCCAGGTGGCTGAAGCTGTGGAGATTGAAACAGTTACAGATAATGAAGGTGTTTATCGTTTTGCGAATGTATCACCCGGTTTGTACAAGTTATACTGGAAACCTCCTTCAGAAACGTCATGGGTCAGACGATTCAAGATGGAGCCCGATGTGATTATCGAGCCTGGTAAGCTCACAAATCCTAAAGACATTGAAACCCTGAAGAGAACATTAAATTAGTTTTTAAATTTTTAGATATAATGGATGAATGACTTCGTTTTTAATGTTTATGAATAGTTTTGTAATACTATATTTGAAACTATCATTGCAATACTGAAATTTTTTCGCAGCTCATAAAGCCCGGAAGATGTTTCATAATGCTTGATTATGAAAAACTAAGAATTTGAAATTTAATTAGTTACATAGTTTTTAAATTATTTTTTTATTTTTTTATTAAAAGGAATGAATGTTGTTAATTGCTAAATCCCATTGTAAGATTTTCCTAAAAAACGCTGGTTTCGTGTTTGTTTTTACTAAAATTTGTGATTGACAAGCTTGTTATATAATGTATCATAGCTCGCCTTTGTTTTGAGTATATCAAAGAAAGATATTAACAGGATTTTTCGAATCCATAGTAACTTTTAGAAGATGAATGTGGAGGTAATGATGTTGAAAAGTTTGAGATGCTTGACAATTGTTAGTGGTTTGGCATTCAGTGTTATGGGTAGCGGGGTATGGATAAACAATTTCGCTATGGCGCAGGAAAAAGGCGCTGCTTACAAAGAGGTGGATGTAAAAGATGGGGGAACGATTGTTGGGACTGTTAAATTTGACGGTGATGTCCCATCTGCAAAGATGTTAAAGGTCGATAAGGATGAGCAAACCTGCGGTCACGAAAATAAGGCGTCGGAGGAATTGGTGGTTAACGGCGAATCTAAAGGTGTTAAGAATGTCGTGGTTTCGCTGGTTGACATTGCAGCGGGTAAGAAGATTGAGGCGGTAACTGCTACGCTAGATCAGAAAGAATGCTTGTTTACTCCCCATGTTGTCGCAATTCCAGTTGGATCCAGTGTGGATTTGCTTAATAGCGACAACGTAATGCACAATCTTCACTCATGGTCTATCAAGAACCCTGCTTTTAATGAAGGTGTGTCGGGCGGCGGGAAAATGACGAAGAAATTTGATCTTGCGGAGATAGCAAAGATTACGTGTGATGTGCACAAATGGATGAGTTCTTTTGTTGTAATTAAGGCAAATCCTTATTTCGCCGTCACGAATGAGAATGGTCAATTTAAGATTGAGAACGTACCTGCTGGCACATATAAGATCGAGGCTTGGCAGGAGAAGCTTGGGAAAAAAACCGGCGATGTAACCGTAAAGTCAAAAGAAGAGGTTGTGGCAGACTTTGTTTTGACAAAGAAATAACTGTGTTCGTAACTTTATGGAATGTGTAACCTACTTGTTAAAAAAGGCGCACCGCTAATGAATAATTTGAAGATATTGTTGAATCTCCCAAAAAGAAGTATAAATAGCATTGTCTTATTGTTTTTTCTTTCCTTTGTTTCATGCCTTTCGCTTTCACAATATATTTTTGCTGCCGATGCGCCAGCGGAAGCGGCAAAAGAAGTTGCGGCGACTGCTGTCGAATTGCCACAATTTGAGGCTGGTCAGAAGCCAGCGTTGTCTCCAGCCCTGGAAGGGCAGCCTGCGGCAGAGGCGGGAACAACAACTGCTGCTGTTGAGGAAGAAGAGGCAGGGCCTGTTCAGTATCGGACGTTTTTTGGGATTGATTCCCGCGTGATAGTCTGGATTGTTTCGGAATTGCATCTCATGTTTGCTGCCTTTGTGCTGGGTGTTCCCATATTTGCCGTTATTGTTGAGATCGTAGGATTCAAAGGCGGCGACATCAAATATGATAAGATGGCGAAGGAATTTACCAAGTTGCTGTCTGCTGCGTTCGCTACGACCGCATCGTTAGGCGGATTGCTTGGATTCTGTCTGTATGGTTTATATCCGGAATTTATGGGTCATATGACGAATGTGTTTGCGCCGACTATGTATATTTATGCATTGATGTTCTTTGGCGAAGCATTCACTTTGTATGGCTATTATTATTCGTGGGAAATTCTTAAGGGTACCGCCTTTAAGAAATGGTTCCATATCATGTTGGGTGTTATGCTTAACCTGTTTGGTACGGGGCTTATGTTCATCACCAATTCATGGGCAACATACATGATGAG
>JACRII010000074.1 GCA_016235875.1 Planctomycetota bacterium | reverse complement strand
GGAGGTTGTCATGGTAACAATGAAAAAGAGGTATTCGCAGAACTATGTGAAATAGTTGAAGAAACAATTGAGCTTTATAAAAAAGATGGAAAACCGTTACCTCCCCCAACAGCAGGAAAAGACTATGCCAACAGGATGTTGGAAATTGCCTAACGCTGGTGTCGGCAAGTTTCTCCGGCGCATCAACTTTATTGTGCTCACTATGTTATCATGCTGAAAACCTTCTTCTTTTAGAAAGTTTTTACACCTTCAAAGCCTCTTCTCCCTTTTGGTAACGTCACAACCAACCACAGAAATACAAAGAAAAAATTATAAATGGCCCCTTTGCGTCTGATGGTTAACTATCACTCCTCTTTACACTGGAATTTGATCGCGTCTTCAGCGTGACAATGAATCGCCTGAAAGTATTTGACCTGCCTTATGTATTGTGTTAAAATCCTGTGTAAAGAAGGAGAAAGGGGGAAGGGGAGAAGGAAAAATACAATTTAAGAAACTTCTCCGTTTCTCCCTTTCTCCTTAATCTTTTTTATATTTTTCCTGTGTACCTGTTTTGTTAATTACCTTGTTTTTTGGAGAGAGACAAACTTATGGCAGATGAACTTACGTATGCACTCATTACCCCTTACAGCCTTTTGAAAAGCCGCACCGGCGGTATCTTGGGACGTTTGCTTTCATTGACGAACCTTGAAATTATCGGGGCAACCATGTTTGCGCCGAGCGATGCCTTTGTCGATAAATATTGCGCAACTATCGAAGAACAGGATATCAAACCTGCCTGGAAAAAGGTCATGATTAACTACATCAATACCAACTTTCGCAAGCAAAATAAATTTGGAATTACCAACCGAACGGTACTGCTTTTCTTTAAAGGACCTCACGCTATCGAAAAGTTGAAGACCGATGTAATTGGGCCTATCTCCAGTTTCCAGGGACACACCATTCGCGGCAGTTTTGGAGATTATGTAGAAAGTTCCGACGGCAAAGTCGAATATTTCGAACCGTCCGTGGTTTCTTCGGCAGACCCAATTATCAACAACAAACAGCTTGCCTTATTTGCTGAATATCTTCCAAAAGACGGGGGCGTTCTGGAAGATATTGTCAAGTTTAACGAAGGGGTCAAGGCTGAAACTACGTTAGTTATCCTGAAACCATTTGAAGAACAAAGTCCACTACCGGGAAATATCATCGATATGTTTTCAAGAACCGGCCTGTATATTGTTGGATTAAAGCTCCTGAGGATGAGTATTGCCCAGGCTGAAGATTTTTACGGCCCGTTAATAAACATCTTTCGGGAAAAATTAAAGCCCAAGCCGGAAAAGATCGCTGAGAAACTCAAAGAAATCTTTAAATCCGCCTTTTCATTCGAAGTCCCAAACACAATCATCAATACCCATGCAGAACAACTGTCGGATCAATTAAAAGATATAAATGCACGGCATGAATTTAATAAGATCGTACAGTATATGACAGGATTAGACCCCGCAAAAGCGTCATCCACCGACAAGAAGAAGCCTGGCACTGCACGCTGTCTTGCCCTGCTGTACCGCGGGCCGGATGCGATTTCTAAAATCAGAAATATCCTGGGTCCAACCGATTCGAAGAAGGGCGAGCCTGGCAAAGTTCGGAGGATTTATGGAGAAGACATCATGAAGAATGCCGCACACGCCTCTGATGCAGTAGAGAATGCGGAAAGAGAACGAAAGATTATCGGACTGTTTGATAATAAAGGCCCCTGCGAACTAAAGGATTTGATCGAAGATTACTTAAAGAAAAGGTAGAAAGTGAGGCATGCGTATCCAAAAGATAAATGTAGGGCCTTTGCAGGTATGCTGTTATATTGTTACGGGGAATGTTTCTTCGGAGGCAATGATTATCGACCCGGGCGCAGACGCAGAAACCATTATCGCCTTTATAAAAGATAAACATCTGATTCCTAAATTCATTGTGATCACCCACGGACATGGCGACCACATCGGCGCCAATGCCGGGCTAAAAGAGGCTTTCCCGGACATCCAGATATGTGTGCATGAAGAAGACCAGGACATGCTTCCCTATCCAGCAAAAAACCTCTCCATCCTCGCTGCCTTCTATGGGGGCATAACCGTGCGATCCCCCTCGGCAGACCGATTACTCAAGGATGGCGACACGATTACTATAGATGGGTATACGTTTGAGGTAATCCACACACCCGGACATACACCCGGTGGAATATGTTTATACAGTAAAAACCAGGAAAACGGACAGCCTCCTGTTTTATTTTCCGGAGACACCCTTTTCAAGGAAGGCGTTGGCAGGACAGATTTTCCCGGTTGCAGCGAGAAAAAGCTCATCCGGGCTATTAAGGAACGATTATTTGTACTGGACGAAAAGACCATCGTGTATCCCGGTCACGGCCCATCAACAACCATTGCAGAAGAAAAAAAATATAATCCATTTGTTACTGAGGAAACCTAAACATGGTAGAAAGAAGAGAAAATATAAAAGAGTTGTTCATCGAAGAGGAGATGAAGGATTCGTATCTGAGTTATGCCATGAGCGTCATCATGAGCCGGGCGCTTCCAGATGTAAGGGACGGACTAAAGCCATCACAGAGACGCATCCTCGTTGCCATGAACGACCTTGGACTTGGTCCTCGTACCAAATTCAGGAAATGTGCCAAGATCGCCGGCGATACGACCGGTAACTACCATCCACACGGCGAACAGGTGGTGTATCCTACCCTTGTCCGTATGGCACAGGACTTCAATTACCGATATCCCCTGATACAAGGTCAGGGAAACTTTGGTTCCATAGACGGAGACCCGCCAGCGGCCATGCGTTACACAGAAGCACGCATGACGGAAGCTACCATGACCATCATGGAAGATCTGGAGAGGGAGACTGTTGATTATGTGCCCAATTACGACGATACACGAACGGAGCCGTCTGTCCTTCCTTCGAAATTTCCAAATCTCCTTTGTAATGGTTGCTCTGGTATTGCAGTCGGCATGGCCACGAGTATTCCCCCGCATAATGTCAATGAAATCTGTGACGGCATTACCCTCGTTATTGATAACCCTGATGTAACCATTGACGACTTAATGAAGGTTATCAAAGGTCCTGATTTCCCCACCGGGGCGTTAATCTGCGGTACGGAAGGAATCAAAGAAGGCTACCGGACAGGCCGCGGAACGATTACGGTGCGTGCACGGGCACATGTGGAAACTTCTAATAGTGGGAAAAAGAGTATCGTCGTGACGGAGATACCCTATCAGCTTAACAGAGACAACATCCTGGAACGTATTGCCGAATTGGTACGGGGAGAACAACTCAAAGGCATTTCTGATATCCGCAATGAAAGTGACCGGGAAGGGAGCCGTCTGGTCATCGATCTGAAGAAGGGAGAGGATGAAGAAGTTGTTTTAAACCAGCTTTATAAGCACACAAAACTCCAGGACAGCTTCAGCATCATCACGATTGCCCTGGTCAACAATCGGCCAGAGACACTGAATCTGAAGCAAATGCTGGTCTACT
>JACRII010000073.1 GCA_016235875.1 Planctomycetota bacterium | reverse complement strand
GATGTTTTTGTACATCAAACTTCAATCCAGGGTGAGGGGTTTAGAACCCTTGCAGAAGGAGATAAGGTCGAGTTCGAGGTCATGAAGGACCAAAAGGGCTACAAGGCCGCAAAAGTTGTCAAATTATAAATTTATTAAAAAGCACACTCTTATATTTAAAGATACTCAATTGCATTAGATATGGTGTTTAAAAATATGGAGTAGCCACTTAAAGTATAATTATAATTACAACCCGAAAACCCCAATATCGGTAAAAGGATATTGGGGTTTTTTGTTTATGTTTTTTCTTGACATCAATTACCATCCGTGCTTATATTTATTACATAAAATTTTTAACAGAGGTAAACAAGGAGGAATACTTTAATACTTAACACATGCTGGTGATTTTCATAAACGGTTAAGTTGCTTAAAGAATGAAAATAAGCAAAGCATTACGATAAAGGCGAACCTGGATCAATCGGGGGACGCAAAGTAAAGTGTCTTTAAAGATCAAGAAGTATCAGGAAAAGACAGCCTTACTGCCGAAGATGTTTTGGATGAATATCTTTGCAGTAAGGCTTTTTTTGTTTTAAGGATATCTTCATAAATTTTTGTTAAAAAGTAATAGAATTATTAGAAATCACATTAATATTACAGGTCTTGGTTTTTATGAAAGGAGGACATGCTTGTTTTCTACAAATTTCGGTTTTTCTATAAAGGTTGGTAGTCTCGATGCCAATAGTGTAAAGGTAAAACCCCTGGAAAGTAATACGCACAATAGTAAAAAGTATGATGTTACTGTATTTGAATTGCTAGAGCCTCTGGTAGATATTTTTGAAGAAACGGATCATACCCTGATTGTTGCCGATATGCCGGGAGTAAACGAGAAAGATATTCATGTCGATTTAAAAGACGATATATTGCAAATCTCGACCAAGACTAGCGAAAAGAATTATCAGAAAGAAATCCTCCTGAAAGAAAGTTTTACTGAAGACAGGATAGTTCATACCTATAAAAATGGAATACTTAAAATAAGTTTAATGAAGTAATATTACAATCTTAGCAAAATAAGACAAAACAGCCATTTTCTGCCTAAGAATATTTTCAATGGGTATATTCAGGTATTTTTATATTTCTCAAATATTCTGCTGTACTCTCAGGTATTAGCGGATTCAACCTTATTTCGGACATGCTCTACCTCCAATAAATTAGTTAGCAGTTTGTTCCAGTTGTTGTATGAGTTTATTTATTCCAGCAGATTGTTCTTGCTGCGGGTCTATTTTTATACTTTCCTTCAGGTGAAACAATGCCTTGTCTCTGTCCTTTCTGTGTTTTAGAATAACAGCCCCTAAATTCATATGGGCATTTGCATAATTGGGCTTGATTTGTACAGCCATCTCGAATTCTTTGATCGCCTCGTCAAATAGGCGTCTGTCATTGTAAAGAATGCCGAGGTCATTATGCGCCTCTGCATGGTAAGGTTCTATACTGATCGCTAATTTGAATTCACGTTCGGCCTCATCCATCATGCCTTTTCTGTAATAGGCTATGCCAAGATTGTTATGCGCATCCGGGTATAATGAATTATTAGAGATGGCCTGCTTAAATGCTTGAATCGCATCGTCTAAATGCCTTTGCTTTGTAAAGACAACGCCGAGATTATTGTACGCTCTTGGATGCTTAGGATTTATGTTCATACACCTTATGAAATGCCGGATAGCATCGTCAAAAAGGTTCATCTTGTTATAATAAATACCAAGGTTGTTGTAAATATCTGCATCGTTTGGATCAATCGATAATGCCTTTTGGTATTCTTCAAAGGCTGCGGTGTTAAGCCCTTTTTTCTCACAAGCATTCCCCAAATTAATGTGCGCCCGGAAACTATTCGGCGAGGTTAGCGTCGTCTTTGACCATAACCACAGGCCGTCCTTCCAGTCGTTGTTTCTCTTAAAAGTCAGGTATGCATTTCCCGAAAAAATAAAGAACAATATAAAAATAAAAACTAAAATCATCCTGTCAAAAAAAGGTACAGAGGAAGAGGAAAATCGTTCAGAACCCCACTTTCTGACTGGTATTTTTGACATAATGTTAGCAATGATCATACAAAAACCAGCGCCCGGTATGTATAAATAACGTTCCGCCATAATGTTTCCCAGCGGAACAATATTCATCACGGGAATAAGCGTGATAAAAAACCAGAGGATAAAAAAGTACATGTGCCTGTACTGAAATCGCAGACGGTATGAAATTGTAGCGACTGCAATAAAGAGCAGGACAGTCAGCCAAAATGAGACTCTTGCAAGCGATGTGGAAAAAGGAACTACGTAGTCGGCATTCAGATGAAAAGGCAGGAAGAGAAGTTTTACGTAAGAAGCCAGGATATGGATCATGGTCAGAAAGTTGACAAAAAAACTACCCTGTGGGTAAGGAATTTGTGATTCCAATGGATTGTGGAGAAAAAAGAAACGGCTCAGGATATAAAAAATAGCAACGAAAAAATATCCCAAATAATATAGATACTTTGATTTCATGTACGAACAACCTTTAAAAACCACGTCGTACAAGACGATTAATATAGGCAAAGTAATCGCCATTTCTTTGGAAAAGAGACTCAGAAAATAACAAAATAATGACATGGCGTGATAAAGGATATATCGTCGTTGATTTGCTTTCAGGTAACAGATGAATGCCAGGATAAAAAACATGAACGCCAATAGGTCTTCCCGGAAACCAACGGCATTGACCACTTCAGAAAAGAGGGGATATGAAGAAAAGAACATCGTAGAAATTAAAGCCGTTGTTCTGTTTTTAAATACCCGAAAACCAAAAATAAAAACCAGGACACTATTGATGGCGTGAAGTAAAATATTGGTGAGATGGTATCCCAATGGATTCAAATGCCAAAAGGTATAGTCAATAAAGTAAGACAAAGTCACTACAGGACGATAGGTCAATTCGGCTGAAAGGACGAAGTATTTCCTGGTAAAAATATCGGGAAGGTTGCTCCAGTGCCTTATGAAGTAATTATTGATGATGGTAGAATCGTCGTCGTATACAAATGAATTTTGCAGACAATTCAGGTAAACAATAATTGATATAAAAAATGGCAACAACAGGCAATAAACATCACGGCGCTTTTTCAATTTTTTACCCTTTAGTGTGATTTTTAACATTAGAGTTTAGCGTAAGATTCGTAAATATAACACATTAAAATTACCCTTGACAATAAATATCTTGTCATGTAGACTTTATTCTTAATTTGCTATAGAAATTATTTCGCTAAAAAATTTTTAACCCCAAGATTACCTTCCCCGATAGATAAGTACTAACCGGAGGGAATGTACCTTGCGTTAGTAACAATACAATGAAACATTACGCTGTTTTCTATTACTTTAGATATTATAAAAGAGGAGGGTCTTAGGGTTAGATATTAAATTATGAAAATTAATATATTGCCCTAAAACCTATTGTTTTAGGGTTTTTTTTTGTCTATAAATTTTAAAAAGAGGTACAGTTTATGATTATTGTAATGAAGGTCGAATCTACAAAAAAGGACATTAATCACGTCCTTGAAAGCATTGAAAAAGCGGGCTTAAAAGGGGTTTTATTACAAGGCACCAACCGAAACGTGATTGCGATTATTGGTGACGAACGGATATTACCCGCTGATTTTTGGGATGTATTGCCCGGTGTAGAAAAGACCGTCCCAATTCTAGCGCCGTACAAATTAGCCAGCAAGGAAGGAAAGGATTTCAAAACCATTATTCACCTCAGTAATGGGAAAAAAATTGGCGGGGATCACATCGCCGTTATTGCAGGTCCATGCGCCATAGAAAGTAAAGAGCAAATTGTTGAAATTGCTAAAAGGGTCAGAGATGCTGGTGCAACTGCATTAAGAGGCGGGGCATTCAAACCCCGCAGCAATCCTTACACCTTCCAAGGTTTACAGGAAGAGGGTCTCGTGCACCTGGCGCGCGCCCGTGAGGCATCCGGACTGCCTATCGTCACGGAGGTGCTTACCCCTGAGCATGTAAAATTAGTAAGTAAATACAGCGATATATTGCAAGTCGGAACCCGCAATATGCAAAACTTCTTGCTCTTGCGCGCGGTGGGCGAAGCAGGAAAACCAGTGATTTTAAAGCGAGGAATGTCCGCAACTATTGAAGAGTTTCTCCTGGCCGCAGAATACATCCTGGCGCAAAACAATCCCAATGTTATTCTATGCGAAAGGGGTATCCGAACCTTTGAGACTCATACTCGTTTTACGTTGTCATTGAGCGTCGTGCCACAACTCAAGGAAATGACGCATCTGCCCATTATTGTAGACCCCAGTCATGGAACCGGAAAGAGAAGTCTCGTTAACCCGATGTCCAAAGGCTCTATAGCCGTTGGTGCCGATGGTCTTTTAATTGAAACCCACCCTGATCCTGAAAAGTCATTTGTGGATGGACCGCAAACAATTACCCTCGAAGCATTTGACCAGTTAATGCAGGAACTCAAGCCCGTAGCAGAAGCCGTTGGAAGAAAAATATAATCTGTGAGAAGAAAAGACAAAGAAATAACCGATAAGAATGAAATAGAGGACATTCTTTCCAGCACCATGGTGGGAAGGCTGGGGACGTGTGCCAATGGGATTCCGTACATCACACCCATGAATTTTACGTATGATAAGGAATCGTCCAAAATATACCTCCATTGCGCAAATGAAGGCAGAAAGATTGAAAATATCCGAGCCAATCAAAATGTATGTTTCGAGGTGGAAGAAGTCACCAATGTGCTTGTAAAGCAGCCTACCTGCGCCTCTTCCGTTGCATACAGGTCTGTAATTCTGTTTGGCAACATAAAAATACTTTCTGATCCACATGCTAAAAACGAAGCCCTCCAGAAACTTGCCGATAAGTATGCGCCGCAGAATCCCAAAGCGCCTTTTACCGATGCGATGTTGAACAAGACAAATGTCCTCGAGATCGAAATCAAAGAGATGACCGCAAAAAGAAGTCCTGTTAAACCTGTGATTACCGACCCGGCAAAAAAATAGAGTAACTATCAACACAAACTACAAAGAACACGAAGTGAATAAAAAGTTTAAGAAAGGAATTAAATTGTATGGAAATTACAGCATCGAAGAGATTGCAGTCTATTGGTGCTTATGCCTTTGCAGAAGTTGATAAAGAAGTAGAAAAATTAAAATCCATGGGGATTACCCCGATTGATTTTGGCGTAGGCGACCCAACTGTGCCGACGCCTGAAATTGTGCGGAAGGCGACTCAAAAGGGAATAACGTTGCGTAAATCTTCAGGTTATCCCAGTTATATTGGCGCACCTGAATTCCGACAGGCTATTGGCCAGTGGATACAAAAAAGATTTGGTGTACAGCTTGACCCGGCTACAGAGATTTCATCCACGATTGGTTCAAAGGAGGCCGTATTCAACTTCCCGGAAGGAATCGTCAACCCGGGCGATTATGTAATTATCCCTTCGCCAGGATATCCGCCATACACGCGGGGCACGTTGTTCGCCGAAGGGATTCCTTACTATGTACCGATTCTGGCTGAAAATAAATTCCTGATAGACTTGAAATCCATTCCGGAAGAGGTCTGCCGGAAGGCAAAGATTTTTTGGGTCAACTACCCCAACAGTCCTACTGGCGCCACCGCGCCTTTGTCATACTTAAAAGAAATTGTTGAATTTGGAAGAAAATATAATATCATCATCGCTTCTGACGAGGCATACAGTGAAATTTATTTTAATGAACCGCCTCACAGCATCCTGGAGATTACAAAAGAAGGGGTCATTGTCTTTAATTCTTTCTCCAAGAGGAGCGCCATGACGTGCTATCGGGTAGGCTGGGTAGCCGGCGATAAACGGATTGTAGATGTATTTAAAAAGGTTAAGACGAATGTTGATTCTGGTACGGCCACATTCATACAGGATGGAGCCATTGCCGCCCTCAGCGATGAAACCCATGTCGAAAAGATGCGGGCTGAGTATAAAATAAAAAGGGATTTATTGGTGGATGCATTCAAACGTATCAAACTCCCGGACTGTACCCCGGAATCTACAATTTATCTATGGCAAAAGACTCCAGAGGGAATGACCTCTGTCGATTTCGCCAGAAAATTACTTTCACCCGATATCGCCATAGTAACAACGCCCGGCGCCTGGATTAGCGATAAGACAGAAAGCGGATTAAATCCCGGAGAAGGTTACGTACGATTTGCCCTGGTGCCCAGCATCAAAAATACGAGAGAGGCAGCCAGGCGAATTAAAAAAATACTGCCAAAGGTTTTATAAAGGCAACCACAGATTTCGCAGATTGCACAGATTAATAAAAATTTGAGGTATATTTCATGAAAAAGCGGCTTTTTAGCGGAATCCAACCCAGCGGGGACGTACATATCGGTAATTACCTGGGAGCCATTAGGAACTGGGTGCGGATGATCGATCAGTACGACTGTATCTTTTGCATCGTAGATTATCATGCAATTACTATTGAATACAATCCGGAAGAGATGCAAAAGCGCATCCTCAATGCAGCGGCTGTCAATATTGCAGCAGGTCTTGACCCAAACCGGTGCATCATCTTTGTCCAGTCATACGTGCCTGAACATACAGAACTCGCCTGGATTTTAAATACAGTAACCCCTATGGGACATTTAGAGCGTATGACCCAATTTAAAGACAAGTCCAAACAGCATAGGGAAAATATCAATGCAGGGTTATTTACCTATCCGGTTTTACAGGCTGCTGACATCTTAATCTATAAAGGTGAAGCCGTACCAGTGGGCGAAGACCAGGTACAGCATATCGAATTATGCAGGGAGATTGCCAGAAAATTTAACATGCGATATGGTGAGACATTCCCCGATCCTATGGAGATACTCTCTGAAGCCCCAAGAATTATGGGGCTCGATGGCAAAACCAAGATGAGCAAGAGCCTGGGAAATTATATATCACTGGTAGAATCTCCTGAATCTATATGGAAGAAACTATCGACTGCTGTAACTGATGAACACAGGAAGAGACGCACCGACCGCGGCAATCCCGATATTTGCAACCTCTTCACCCTGCACAAACATTTTTCTAAAAAAGAACAGATTGATCGCATCAATGTGGTGTGCCGCTCCGCCGAGATTGGCTGTATTGAATGTAAAAAGATTCTGTCAGAAAACATCATTGAAGCGCTAACCCCCATTCGTTATAGATACGAGCAATTGATACAGAACCAAACGCATCTATTAGATATCTTGCATACAGGCGCAAAGAAATGTAAAACTATGGCAGAAAATACCATGATCGAAGTAAAAAAGAAGATGGGTTTGATATAACCCAAAGGTTATTCACAGAGACCACAGCAAAAAGCAAAAAGATGGACTACTTCATAAAAACTATCGTATCTTTATTAAAGGAAAAAACAAACCTTCAGGAAGATGAGTTAGAGAAACTTATTGAAATACCACCCGATTTAAAGATGGGTGATTATGCATTCCCCTGCCACAGCCTCGCAAAAACACTCAAAAATTCTCCAAACAATATTGCTACGGAGTTATCCAGCGCATTACGTACTACCGATTCAATTATAGAAATAAAAGCCATCGGCCCCTATGTGAACTTCTTTGTGAACAAAACAATATTCACAGAGATGGTATTGAAAAAAATACATGAAGAGCAAAATTGCTATGGCAGTGGAAACATAGGTAGCGGAAAGACCGTTATCATTGATTATTCTTCCCCAAACATTGCCAAACACCTTGCCGTCCACCACCTCCGTTCTGCGCTCATCGGAAACGCAATTTACCATATCTACAAAACACTTGGATACAAATGCATTGGTATTAATCACCTCGGTGATTGGGGGACTCAATTTGGGCAATTGATTGTTGCTTACAAAAAATGGGGAAGTGAAAATGCCCATAAATCATACACCGTTACAGACCTGAACAATCTCTACGTAAAATTCCATCAGGAGGCTGAAAAGAATACTGCTCTGGAAGACGAGGCCAGGGAATGGTTCAAGAAACTCGAAGCGGGGGATTCTGAGGCAAAAGAACTGTGGCAGCGCTTCAAGGACATTAGCTTAAAAGAGTTTCAGAAAATTTACGATATGCTTGGGATACACTTCGACGCCTTTATCGGCGAGAGTTTTTACAATACAATGGTCGAAGATACGGTAACAAGGATTAAGGAAAAGGGACTAACCAGGATTAGCGAGCAGGCGTTGATTGTTGACTTAGAGCCTTACAGTATGCCTCCGTGTCTTTTACGCAAAAAAGACGATACCACCCTTTACGCTACCCGTGATATTGCAGCCGCAGAATACAGGAAAAAGACGTATAACTTTGCTAAAATAGTTTATGTAGTCGGTTCAGAGCAAAAACTCCATTTTAAGCAGGTTTTTAAGGTTTTAGAGTTGATGGGATACGACTGGTCAAATCATTGCGTACACGTGGATTTTGGTCTTATGAAATTCAAGGACGGCAAGATGTCCACCCGAAAAGGGAAAGTCGTTTTACTGGAAGACCTGTTAATTGAGGCCGTTGAACGCATTCGAAAAATTATAGAAGAAAAGAATCCTTCCCTAGAAAATAAAGAAGTAGTGGCAAACGATGTTGGAATTGGAGCTGTTATATTCGCCGATTTAAGCGCCAAACGTAACAAGGATGTGGTCTTTGATTGGGACGAGGCGCTGAATTTCGAAGGGGAAACTGGACCTTACGTTCAGTATACCCATGCTCGTCTCTGCAGTATCCTGAGAAAATATGGAAGGCCTGTAACGGCAGACATACCTTTTGAATTATTGAAAGAAGATGAAACCATTATTCTGGTCAAGAATTTGTGGCGATTCCCCTCCGTTATATTGAAGGCAGCGGAGCTTTATGAACCCTCTTTAATTAGCAATTATCTTATTGATGTGTGCAGTAATTTGAACAGATTTTATAATGCCCATCGCGTCCTGTCAGATGACGAAGAACTCACCAGGGCACGGATTCTATTGGTAGATGTCACCCGTCAGGTCATAAAGAACGGCCTTAACATCCTCGGAATGCAAGCGCCAGAACGGATGTAAATACATATTAATTCTATCCCTTTTGGATTGATTGTAGGTTAAAATTAGCACAAATTATGGCACAAGAATTTGCTAAAACACCTATTATCGGCCAACAAGGAGAGATTCCCTCCCGTTCATTCCTCAGAAAAGCCAAAAAAAGCTTGCATCCTTCTTCATTTTTGTATTATCATCCTTTTTATGCGAAGTCCAATTGATGAACCAAAAGCGGGGTCTTATACTGATCAGTATAAGATACCTGCTTTTCATAACAATTCTGCGCAACATAAAGGAGGTAAATGAGATAATGAGATTTTTATATCCAAAATACCGGCGTAATAGACTGACAGCCCAGCATGCCGGGGGCGGTTATAATGACCAGTCTAATTATTGTTGTGCATAAAATAAATTAAATCAAACAAAAGGAGAATTGCCATGAATGCTCCCAATATTAAAAAAGCCATAGTCGCCTCTGGTAGCAAGATTTTGAAACTTGATGCAATCGAGTTCGACAATAAGTTATGGCTTGTCCCAGAGTGGTACGTAAATGCAAAAGAAGGATTGACATCGCCAGTTCGAATAATCCGATTCGACCACCTTCGTTATCAGCAATTAGATGGGAAACCTTATCACTTTCAATTAAATGACCCAATACCAGAAGACGTCCTTGATGGGAAAACAATAGACAAATACGAAGTTCATGAGAACCCGGATATAGGTGGTAAATACTACTTATCACATTAACTTTAGATGTCATAATTGACTCCTTTTAAAAAATTAATAAATAGCCTTGCACAACAAGGCCTTCAAGGCGATGGCTTTCAGCCACGCCTTAATTTCATCGTTCGCAGGAAGTGAGGATGACGCTATGGGGAAATTATTCCTTGCCATTAAATTCACGGCAGCGTTAATAGGCGTCCTTCTGATGATCGGCTTCGGCATCGGATCTTCAAAAGGGATGCCTGATTATGCTCAAGTCTATGTGAATGATGCGGCGAAGACGTACCTGGCTCCGCCATGCATAAAAACAACAGTCAGCTTTCGACTCGTCACAGCAGGCGAAGCCAGAACATTGGGCTATAGACCAGACGGGAAATGTCGCGATGCGGGTGCCTTTATGCAGGATGACCGTAGTCTAACGGGGACGTTTCTTCAGACGGTTGGTGTTCTCAAGCCTATACCCTCCAGATGGAATGAAGATGGGTCATGGAACTACTGACCAAGTGGGGAGTTGCGAACAACCGGCTGAAGACGGACTGGCAAATCCGTTGCGCTCCTTTGCCAGCCGCTTAGCCGGAGCGTTGTATAACTATTAAGATGGCTGAAGATAGTAAAAAAGGGACACTATATGGTAAATGATATTGACGAAGTTAACAAAATAATAACCGGCAGTGGAAATAATTTTCACTGCAAGGTTTTAAGTTACCTGAAAGCAAAAGGATGGACTGTCTTAATAAGCCCATATTACAATGACAATATTTCCGACAAGCCGAGAGAAATAGATTTAATTGCAGAAAAAGCTTTTGAAGCGAAGACTACTCGTTATGGCACAATAAATATTAAATTATTCATTGAGTGCAAGTACGTTTCTCAAAAGAACGTATTCTGGTTTCACAGTAAAGACCGCGAGAAAGCCGCAGAATTGATTCTTGCAGTTATTCCTAATTTTAAGGGTAATAGTTATATCGATAAGCATCATTATTTATGCCAACCAAACGTTTCTGTTGCAAAACTGTTTGCTAGTGAAAAAAACTCAAAGACAGAAAATGAAATATTTTATAAAGCCATAAATCAAAGCCTCAATTCGATGGTCTACTACAGAAAAAGTAAATCAATTATTACTTCATCACCGCAAAAGAGAGTTAATATTAAAGCACAAATTAGCTACCCGGTAATCATTTGCAACAATTTTATAAATCTATACAAGGTAGACATAGATACAATGAGTGAACCAGTGAAAATCGCGGACAATTTTCAATTAGAGGTCAATTACGCTTACATTGATCCGGCTCGAAATCAGAGAGATGAATATTTTATTATCGATGTTGTGGATTTCGAAAAAATCGATACGTTTTTAGCGACGCTACAGTCTGATATAGATGCGATTCAGGTTGTTATCGATTAGCCAGGTAAGTCGAGTTTCGTAGGTCGGGTAGAGCACCGAAGGGAGAAAGGGGTCAAATCTTTACAGGTTGTCCGAGAATGAAATTGTCACACCCAATGCATACCATATATTGTTTACCTGGAAAGAATTTGTCAATATATAGTATAGTATCGACTGTATAAATACATTCTCGGACAGCCTGTTTTAAATGACAAATATGCTTTTTATTTTTCACTGAATCTGCATGATTTCCTAAAATTATCAATTTTGAGTTATGTATGTCAGAAGATCGTGTAAAAAAGATATTATCACTCCTTGAAAAGGCATATCCTGATGCAGGACTTGTCCTCCATTACAGGAATCCCCTGGAATTGCTTGTCGCCACCATTCTGGCTGCACAATGCACGGATGAACGAGTCAATAAGGTAACGGAAACACTATTCAAAAAATACAAGGCGGCAAAAGACTATGGCAGCGCAAGGCAGGAGATTTTTGAAGAAGAAATCCGTTCGACAGGTTTTTATAAAAATAAGGCAAAAAATATTATTGCATGCAATAAAGAGTTAGTCGAAAGGCTTGGAGGAAATGTGCCTGATACGATGGAAGACCTTGTTACCTTGCCGGGGGTGGGTAGAAAGACAGCTAATGTGCTATTAGGTAATGTCTTTGGAAAGCAGGCCATGGCCGTGGATACCCATGTCTTTCGCGTTTCTCATCGTTTAGAGCTTGCCAAATCTAACGATCCTGATAAAGTCGAATTAGAGCTATACAGGATCATTCCTCAAGAAAAATTGACAAGATCATGCCTTGTCATTGGGACACACGGACGGCGTACCTGTGTTGCACGGAAGCCGCTCTGCGACGTATGCGTAGTGGAAAAATTGTGTAACTCGCCGGATAAAATTTATACCACACCCAATGTTTAATATTCCCGTATTTAGGGTTTTTATATCAGAGGCAATTCAACAATAAAGGTTGCACCTGTGCCAGAATAGCTGCTGGCGTAAACCCTGCCATTGTGCTGGTCAACAATACTATGCGCAACAGACAGTCCCAATCCTGCCCCTTTGCTTTTTTTATACTGCCGGGTAGTGGTAAAAAACGGCTCAAATATTTTCGCCAGTTGTTCCTTCGGAATTGCAGGCCCTGTATCCGATATTGTTATCTTTACTACTTCTTTATTTCTTTCTGTTTTAATAGTTAAACACTTATCATTTTGTAATTCTTCTATAGATGAAAAGGCATTTTCTATTATATTCAAAAATACCCGCCTCATTTGGTGTTTATCCACAAAAACCGCAGGTAATTTCTCATCTATCAATTTAACGACTCTAATATTTGCATGGTCAAATTGATTGGCCTTTTGCCTAAGAATGTCTTCAATAATTTCGTTAATGTTAACGTGTTCTTTTGACAGCGTATAATTCCCTGTAAAGGTCAGCAGGCTTTTAATTACACCCTGTATTTGCTCGGTCTCTTTTTGAATTCTGCCCAGATACTTCTTTGCCTTTTCACTAATCGAGGGTTCATTCACCACAAGATCCGTGCAAAGCTGAATACCTGCCAGCGGGTTATTTAATTCATGGGCTGCTCCTGCTATTAAGTTACTTACCGCATACAGCTTTTCTGATTTTATTACCTGGTACTGCAGTTGATATTCTCTCGTAACATCCCTGAGCACAATAACAACACCTATATTTTCTCCTGCAAAGCCGGTTACTGCAGAAGCAATAATAACGAAGTATTTTTCGCTATCCCCTTTCGCATTTATCTCAAATGAAATATAGCGTTGTTTTTTAATAAATATTTCATCATAAATTTCTTTCGTATTGACATTATTTATACTTATTATAGAATCATCGTCCGCTTTTTTTATATCCAAATACTTAAGTGTCTCTTTTCCCGCCTTGTTCACTAAGGTTGGTCTGCCTTTTGTATCCATAAGTATGACACCGTCAACCATCCCATCTACCATGGAAAGCAATTTTAACTCCACATCACCTTCACGTTTATTCATGAGGTTTATATTATACCTTCTTAAAGCATCTTCACAAATGCCAGAAACAACCTTAATATCGAACGGTTTTATGATGTAATCGCTTGCACCTGCCTTCAGCAACTCAATCGCCATAAATTCTGAACCATGCGCTATCATTACAACAACAACTATTTCTGGTATAGTTTCCTTTATCCAGGTGAGGATATCTCTCCCGCTTAATTTTGGTATATCACAATTCAAAAAAAGAATTTGGGGGTTTTCAACCCCTAGCATATGAATGGATTCTTGCCCATCCTGTGCAACTGAAACCTCATATCCTTCCGCATTCACGTAATCTTTTAATGCTCTCACGGTCTCAGGGTCGTCATCCGCAATCATTACCTTTGCTTTATATTTTAATGACTTGGCCTTGTCTGCAGGAATTCTTTCAGGATACAATTTACTATAAATCAAAAATAAAAGGTCGTCTACCGAAAAGGGTGCATGGAGTATCCCATAGGCGCCAACGGATTTGGCCAATTCGGATGCCATACTGGTTCTATAAGTTTCGGACAATAAAACGACAGGTATCTTTTCACATTGCTTGAATTCAGCAGACTTCATTAATTTACATAACTGAAATCCATCCAATATAGGCAGATTTGCGTCGAGAATAGCAAAATCTGGCATACAGGTCTTAAGATGTTTTAATACCTCATTCCCATCGGTGGCAGTTATTATGCAGGAAAACCCATTTTTCCCCAAATGACCAACTATGTCTCCATATTTTTCTGATTTATCCGCTGCTAATAATATTTTAGTATCCATCGTATTTATTGACTTGTCCAATTTCTGCCATTTGGAAGCAAAAAAATACCTCTGATATAATCTTCATTAAAACACAAACGCGTAAAAGAAAATATTATTATCCTAATATATGTCCTATTAATTTGGTTTTCAACTTATTTTGTTCTATATCACATTAATTTATCCGGAAAATATGTTTAGTATTAGTAAATAATTTAAAATTTATGATAAATTTTTATAATAATTTGCCGATAATATTTATTAGAAGATACAGCAAACACGAACACTTTACTAAAACAAATTTTTATTTAATCATCTTTAGAGGCTCAATCTGTGAGAGTCATACTTCATTACAACTTTATAAGCGGGAGGAATAAGTAATGAAAATCACCCTTAACGCCAAAATTATCACGTTGTTTGTTATTGCTGGTTTACTACCTTTCATAATTACCGGGGTATTGAGTTATGAAATAGCCAGCAAATCCCTTCACGATCAATCCTTCAATCAATTAGTTTCTGTAAGAGATATTAAGAAAAAACAGATAGAGGAATATTTTGAGAAAATAAGATTAGATATCTCTGCATTGTCCGAGGATCCAACGATTTGCAGCGCTATAAAGGAAATGAAACGTGCTTTTCAAGAGATAGGAGCCGAAAAGGCTCACGATCTTTATGTAACAAAAAATCCATTCCATAAGGAAAAGAGGATTGATTTTCTCAACGCCACCGATGGCAGCGAGTACAGCAGTACCCATGCAATGTTTCACCCGTATTTCAAAGGTTTGTTGGAAAAACGTGGTTATTATGATATTTTTTTAATCGATTCGGAGACTGGTAACATAATATATACAGCCTATAAAGAGCCAGATTTTGGTTCTAACCTAACGAACGGCCCTTATACAAATACTAATATAGCCAGACTTTACAAGGAAGTAAACAACTCAGAAAGTCACAATGTTGTGATGTTAGCTGACTTTGAACCGTATGCACCTTCTGACTTTGCACCTGCCTCGTTCATTGCTGCTCCCATTAGTGATGGATTTAACAAAATAGGTGTCCTGGCTCTTCAAATACCCATTGATCAGATCAACAATGTTATGATGGGAAGGGCCGGATTAGGAGAAACGGGCGAAACCTATCTTGTAGGAAGTGATAAGTTTATGAGGTCTGATTCCAGATTCTCCAATAAGAGGACTTTATTAGTAAATAAGATAGAGACAGAGGCTGTAAAGGATGCACTAGCCAATAAAAGTGATCGTAAAATAATAAAAGATTATAGAGGCTCAGAGGTATTAAGCGCATATGCTCCCCTTGATATAAAAGATTTGAAATGGTCAATCATAGCAGAAATTGACAAAAAGGAGGCATTTCGTGCGGCTATTTCTTTAAAGAAATGGAATTTTATTATTGGAATAGCTACCGTGCTTTTTGTGGTAGGACTTGGATGGATCGTATTAAAAATTACCGGTAAGATTTCCGGACTCTTTAAAAGGTTGCTTGCAGACCTTACCGAAGGTTCTTCGCAGGTTGCCTCGGCATCAGGACAAATTTCTGAATCCAGCCAAAGTCTGGCTGATGGGGCCGCGCAACAGGCAGCCTCAATAGAGGAGACATCCTCGGCTATAGAAGAAATTTCCTCCATGGTCAGTCAAAATGCCGATAATGCCAAAGAGGCCGCCAGCCTGGCAAACCTCTGCAATACTTCTGCAGAACAGAGCGATCATGCCATGGGCATGCTTAACACAGCTATAAACGAGATCAGCGGCAGCAGTAAACAAATAGCGAATATTATCAAGGTAATTGATGAAATTGCATTCCAGACCAATTTGTTAGCTCTGAACGCAGCCGTAGAAGCGGCCAGGGCAGGCGAACATGGAAAGGGATTTGCCGTAGTTGCCGAAGAAGTCAGAAACCTGGCTCAACGCAGCGCCAGAGCTGCAAAAGAAACAACACAGCTTATAGAAGATAGCGGAAAGAAGGTAGACGTTGGTGTAGATTTAACCAAAAAGGTAGAAGCCTCCCTGAAAGAAATTGTGAAAAATGTCAAGAAGGTAACCAACCTGGTGAATGAGATTGCCAATGCCTCACAAGAACAGTCTGAAGGTGTTGGACAGGTAGGGAAAGCCATATCCCAGATGGATCAAGTCATCCAGCAAAATGCTGCAAATGCAGAAGAAACGGCATCGGCTAGCGAGGAGTTATCAGCACAGGCAAATAGCTTACTCTCACTGGTAGATAGGATTGCCGGTGAAGTTGGAAATAAAGAAGAAGAGGAAGAAGAAACAAAAGAAAACAAACCTCTGATAACCAAAAAAGCCTCCGCGAAGAATGAAAGGGTATATAACAAACCAAGTATACCCGATAAAAAGATATCACACAATAGATTGAATGATGAGCATATCGTTCACATGAAAAGAAATGGTAAAGGAAACGGTCAGGGAAATGGTAAAAAAAATCAGGCAGTGTCGGATGCTGACGAGATTTTCCCCATGAACGATGAAGCTTTCAAGGATTTCTAAAACTTCCAAATATATCTGAAATGGGTTGATGGTCTCTTGGGGTGTAGAAACTCCTCCCTTCTATACCTCAAAGACCATCAAAACATTTTGGATTCACAGCGTGCCGTTAGGGATTGACAATAAATAACATGAACAACTTCATGTTGCTGTGCCATCAGGGCTAAAGCCCAATTCAGATAAGACCGTAACTAACCCCAGCCTTAAGGCTGGGGTTAGTGGGTACACGTCATACTGGGGCTTTAGCCCTGACAGTGTCTGATATTCAAAATGTCGGACAACAAACTTGTTCAGATTATTTATTGTCAATCCCTTATAGAATAAAATACAAAGCGAGCAGTCCCAGTGCACCCCCCAAAAAATATTGGGAAACATCCTTAATAATCGTTTTCTTTTTAATCCCTATAATATTTTTGTGCTTTTCAATAACCTGTCCGAAGATGCGTTTAAGTTCATCACCCGTAGCGTCATGCTGATAGGTTCCGCCTACCATTTCGGTAATCTCCCTTAAAAATGTCGGATTGGGTTTGGTGTAAATGGTTTCTCCGTCTTCCGTGATTTCATAACCGGTAACATTTCCCTCTTTATCTCTTCTGGGGATTGGCGAAGCCTTCTTGGGATCTCCAATACCAACAACATAGATAGCAATGTCCCTCCTTTCCAACAGCAGCTTTACAGCCTCTGCGACCTGGCTTCGTGTGATAATCTGTTCTTCACCATCTGTAAGAAGTATCATTACCTTCTTTGCGTTATCTTTGCTGAACGTATTCATTGCCAGGATAAACGCATTGCCTATATTCGTCCCGTATGGCACAAAACGCACGTAGTTTTCGTTAACCATGTTCAAGATGCGCAGAAAGACCCTGTCGTAGTCATTTGTCGGATAAGGTAACAGAGAAAATGCCCGTGCTGCAAAGACCACTAAACCGACACGGTCTTCTTCCAACCCATGGACAAGGTTGGCTATTTCCATCTTCGCACGCTGCAGTCGATTGGGTTTCACATCTTCTGCAAGCATGCTAATCGAAACATCGAGAACGAAGACTATCTCCAAGCCTTCTTTTTCATAATGGTCGTATGTCGTCTGCCACTTCGGTTGTAAGACTACCAAACCCAAACCACAACAGGCAGCGCTGATGCTCACGCCTTTCAAAATATTCCGGTAGATTTTAGGAATTTTACTAAACCTGTTTATGAAAGACTTTTGCCCAAAGGCCTTTAACCACGCCGCTTTTCTCCGGTAAAGAAATAAATACAAGAGAAAAATCAAGCCGGAAATGGCATAAACAATAATTTTATATTCTTCGTAATTGAAAAATAACATGGTAGTAGCTACTCATTGCAAAGTGCAAACTTAGCAATTAAAAAATCAAAATCAAATTTCCCCTTTTGTGGTAATAATACTTCTTGCAATGATGGCACATAATTCTTCACACTCTTGAAGACGCGGTTCAACCCTTTTTGATGTAATAATTCCCGTACGGGAAATAACTCTCAACCAAAAACGGGACTCTTTAAGTTCCTTTAGTACAATACTCAGTTTATGAGCAAAGTCCGTTCTTGATTCAGCGCCACAAGCTTCTTCGTAATTTGCTCCGGAAGATGTTCCAGAACGTACAAGTTGTCCACCAATATGTTTCCCTATACTTGTTTTTGGCAAAGCGTTTACGAGCTTTATAATCCTTACCGTAAAATCAAGTAAGCGTTCTGTAAGGGTATTTTCATGATGTGCATCCATTGTTAATTGATAATTTTATATTGTTAATTTTGCAATGAAAAGAAGTTGGTAGAAATAAATGAATATGCATCACCACCGTATCTTTTGCTCTCCGCTATATTTGTACTTCGTGCCCCACGGAATAAGCTTCAATGCCTCAATCCTGTCTTCCCGCTCTTGTCGCTCCGGGCTAAACATGGTATTAAACTGCTGTTCACCTAATCTCATCCGTTCCAGATTTTTCTTGGCCTGGAAATCGTTTGCATCAATCTTTAATACTTCTGCATATTGCATAGCTGCGGTAGAAAAATCCATGTCGGTTGCGATGAGGTTCGCATTGTTATAAATCGCCCTCGCCTTCAACACAAGATCATTTGTCTCCATAGCCTTTCGGTACTCAGCGCCTGCCTTTTTCCTGTTTTCCATCAGGGTATACAACACCCCTTTATTATAAGCAATTACGGGGTCTTTCTTCTCCACCTTGCTTAAAATTCTGAACATTAAGGAATTCTCTAATTGTTGCACGGCACTCAGGGCATCCTGGTATCTTCCCATTTTAATCTTTCCCTCCACTCGTGCCAGGGTATTGTATTTTTTATAGTACCCGTAGCCATAAAACATCAAACAGCAGGCAAGAATCAGCAGAAATAACTTGGTAAGATTTTTTAATGACATAATTTCCTCCTATAAAAACTTCTTTTTTTGTAAGTTTTTAGAAATAGTAACGTGTGTCGAATGACGAGTGACGAGAAAAAAAACGTCACCCGTCACCTGCCACACGCCACTTACCTTATCTGCGCTACTTTGGTCGTGGTTACGCTGCGCTATGGTATTCGCATCCAGACGTTTTCGATAAAAATAGAAACCAGGAGAAAGAAAATACTTGCAATTGTTGGATAGACAAAAAGATCCTTTTTCTTCGAAACGGTTTCTATAACGATCTTATCTTTTTCAATAGAGTCGATCTCGTCGTAAAATCCGGCAACCTCTTCGAAATTCTCGGCATGAAAATACTTTCCACCCGTTGACTCAACGGCCTCTTGTAATTCCTCAATATGCTGGGCGGCTACTTCGGGATCCACGCCGGTAACATCAGACGCCTTGACCGCCACGACGTACGCCTTTATCCCCATCCTTTTCAATAATCGCAACGGTCTGTCAGGCGAGATACCAATATTGTATATTCCATCCGTAAAGAGGATGATGAGCTTGTTTTTGAGCACCTGTCGTTTCTCCATTTCTTTGACAAACGAAATGGCATAATCATCAAGATATTGTTTATTAATGCCGTTTCTCAATTCTTTAATGGTAAATTTCTTTCCCATCTCCCCTTCAAACATCGCTGCAATGGAGGTAAAGAGTCCTTCTCCGATAGAAGTCTGATAACCAACCTGAGACGCCTGAACGCGTTCCAAGGATCTTTCAAGCAATTGAGTTTCCATCGTAGGTATAACAATGAGGGCAGCATCCGTGCCAAAGATGGTAATCCCTATAAGGTCATTCGGTCGTTTCTTTATAAAATCTCCAACGATCTTTTTGATGGTATCTATGGCTGTTCCCGTCATGCTAAACGAGGTGTCTATGGAAAGGACAATCTCCCGTCCGCGCAACGTCGTTTCCTCTTTGTAATATTTCGTCTGAGGGTGTGAAATGGCGATAATCGCAAAAAATACAGCGCCAAAAAATATGGGTTTAGGCAATTTAGTTACAATCTTCTTGAACCCAGAGGATTCTCTCACATGGTAGAGACTCGAATACCCAAGAAACTTCTTCCCTCTCCAAAAAAGGCATAACAACCCGAAAGGGATGAGAATCAAAAGCAGCCAGGGGTTTTCAAGGATCATGTATGTTTGCCTGAGTTAAGGAAAGTTTGATCCAATTTAGATTTAAAAAATTCAAGTACATACTATCGTCAATGTTTAACAAACATTGGACTTGTTTGTTTTATTATTTCTTCGATTCCCTGTAATATTTTATCAATCATTTCTTTCTTTATTTGTCTGCCGTACACAACGGTATCAATTTGTTTTAATACAGTTCTGGCAGTAGTTGAAATTTCGCCTGTTAATCTTTTTTGCGTGTCATAATTGAAGAAATCCGAGGTTGTGACGGATTGTGCCGCTTCATTCGAGATACCCAGGAGTGTGCCTATATATGTCCTTAGAGATTTATTGATGTCTTGTATATTCGTTCGATTTACTTTTTCTTCACCGGCAAACTGGAACGATGCCACCGCGTGTTGTAATCTTTCCAGGGCGATTTTTGGTGTTTCGGTCACAGGTTTTGGTGAAATCGGCGATAACCTTCCTGCCATTGAACGTAAGGCCGTTACACCTAAAAAGAGTAATAAAGCCACCCCGATACCTATGGTTACGTATCCCCTTAGAAAAACATCCTTTTTTGAATAATACAGCGGACCCTTGAGTCCTTCCAAAGGTACGTCTACCGCCTTCAAAAGGCTATTGACAATAATAGGAATTGGGTCGACTTTGGCTTCCTTTGTCTCGATGAGGGAGGTATCGCTCTTTGCCTCACCGGATTGTGTTTGCGATTCTTTATAATATAAAATGGTAAGTTCAGGGATCTCAGGCGTCTTCTTTTTCCCTCCTACCTCATACAAAGAGAGCGTATAGTTAATTAATATCTTTTCAATATTTCCTTCCGTCGTTTTTTCCACGTCCTTTTTCAAAATATCAAATGGGGAAAAATTCAGCTTTTCAATGTTTTCCCATATTACCCGTACATTCTTTTCATGCCGTATGGTAAGGGCATAGTTGATCTGATCGCCGATTGTGATGACGTCTTTATTCACCTTTCCTTCAACAAGTATGGGTACCTTTTTAATTGCAACGGGCGAGGAGGTGGACTTTCCTTCGGTCTTGTCGACTTCGTTCCTGTAAGAAAGAGTAAAAGAGGGAATAGAATATATCCCTTCCCCGATATTCGAAGGTAACGAGAGGGTATAGGTAATCACGATATAATCATGCTCATTGTCGAAGATTTGGCGCTCTCCAATCGTTACGCCTTCAATCCTACATGGAGAGAGGTCGATTTTATCAACTCCTTCCAAATTCACCGTTATCCCCAACTTCCACATAACCTGAACGGTCAGATGCAGCGTTTTGCCCGTAATTACCCGGTAATCATCGATAAATGTCCATATTTCAAGCGGTTTATCTGTCAGAGCAAATTCCTGTTCTCCTTCTGTCTGCTCCTGAGTTTGGGATTGCTCTTGTGCATTTACGTGAATAGGACCGATACCTAAAAAAACGGCACTCATGAACAAGCTAATAAAAATATATCTCATCGTCTCCTTCTCCCTCCCCTCCTGATGCGTCTGTCAAAAAATTCCGAGATTTTTTTTATCCAGATTTCTTCGTCTTCCTCGTTAGATAGTGCAAGATGATCTATGTTTAACTGTCTCAATACAGCCAGGTAAGGTTTTGTTTTTTTTAGTGTTGTTGAAATGTCCAAGGATTTTATCGCACCTGTCTCTACATCCTGAACGGTCAGAAACCCCTTTGCCTCAGGCAAGTCCGTTTCCATCTTATCTGAAATGATGATAGGAATTACCTCATGTAAATAGGATAGTGTTTTAAGCGATTGTTCGTAATTATAAGGAGCTAAAAAATCTGACAGAATAAATACCAGGGCAGTCGAGGGTATCTTTTCATTTAAAAATTTAAACGCAATATTTAAATCGGTGCGATTGCTTTGCGGTGTTTCGAGTAAAATATTTTTTATATTTTTTAAAGCCTCTTTTTCGCCGGCCTTGGGTTGGATATAGTTTTCTATCCGATCGGTAAATGTAACAAAGCCTATCTCATTGCCTGTTTCAGATGCGGCGTAAACAATGAGCGAGAGAACGCTTGCTTGAATATCTTCTTTGGTATTTATAAAAGAACCAAACTTCTCCGACCGGCTTTTGTCAACAAGAAATACAATGGTTACCCGTTTATCCACCAATTTCATACGTACATGGAGTTTGCCTGTCTTTGCCGTTGTCTTCCAGTCAACAGACCTGAGATCATCTCCAGGTTGGTATTGTCGGAGTTCGTCGAGTTCCAAGCCATGCGGGGCGTTCAAATAGCTGGAAAATGTCCCATCAAAGAAGTTTCCAATCAATCGTTGTAAATAGAGCCTTATCCTCCTCTTCATCTGGTTTATTCCAACAGAGGGACACGATGCAGTATTTTATCAATAATGGCGTCAGAATCGATGCCCTGGGACTCAGCCTCATGGGTAAGTATGATTCTATGCCGAAGGACAGGATAAGCCATTTTGTGAACATGATCGGGTAATACCATATCCTCTCCATGAATAAATGCATACACGCGCGATGCCTTCGCTAAAGCAATAGATGCCCTGGGTGATGCTCCGTACATTACGAGATTTCTTAACTCACCGTTACTTTCTTCTGGTCTTGTAGCCCTGACCAATCTTGTTGTGTATTTTACAATGGCAGATTCCTCATGCAAAGGCAACCATTCCGCTATAGTATGTCTTAATGAGAGTAATTCTTTCTGAGATAAAACAACGTTTAAATCAATCTCCTCGTCCCGGATTTGCCTTTCTGTAATTTCTCTTTCATCTCCATATGATGGGTAACATACTTTTAACTTGAACATAAACCGATCTATTTCTGCCTCGGGCAATAAATACGTACCTGATATCTCAATGGGATTTTGAGTCGCCAGTACGAGGAATAATCTCTCTAAATGATATGTCTCCCGGCCAATGGTTACCTGTTTTTCCTGCATCGCCTCAAGAAGAGCGCTTTGCACCTTTGCAGGCGCGCGGTTAATTTCATCAGCAAGTAATAAATTGGTAAATACAGGACCTTTTTGTATCCTGCTTTTCCTCGACTCAGGGTCCCACATTTCAAATCCTGTTATATCGCCGGGAATAAGGTCTGGTGTAAATTGTACCCTTTGAAATTTTGCATCCAGTATACATGCAATAGTTTTTACCGTGACGGTCTTTCCTAGTCCAGGATAACCTTCTAAAAGAATATGCCCGTCTGATAGAAGGGCAATAATAATACCCTCAATCATCTCTTCTTGACCAACAATAACCTTCCCGACTTCCCTTTTTATTTTTTCAATCTTTTCTTTAATAAATGTACTATTATCCTTCATTTTTAACTGCGGTTTCACAATTTTATTAACCCCCATTATGGTGTGTCAATCCATTGCTAAGTGTTGAAAGACTTAGTGCGAGAAAAACTACCACTCTATAGGTTATTTTCAGCCAATACTTTACTTTGAAGTTTAGCGTCGATTATATATTCTCCTTTTTTTGTTTACAAATAAATTATAATTCTTTTTTATTGCAAGTAAACGCACTTTCATTAAGATACAACAATGTCAGAATACATTTTCAGTAATAAAATACTGACTTTTTTACTTTCAAAACATATTGGCATGTTTTGTGCTACTTTAAGTCTACTTACGACTATTTTTACTTCTTAATAAAATTATATTGACAGTAAATTTGAAAATGTGTATATATTCGGAGTTTGAAATCATAAATAACTATAATGTTAAGATTATATTCATTTACCATAATTACCTATTCATTAAGAAAGGGGTTTGAAAATGTCATTTTCAAAACCAAATGCGTCGGCAGCAACACGTACAAAAAACAGAACACCTAATGACAGGACGCCTGCCAGTGGTATGTGTTCGGTTTGTGTGGATGAGTGTCCAGGTTTTTGCGAAATTGGAAAGTCAGCCTTCAGGGCTTCAGAAAATTTGTATCCACAACCTTTCGGAGTTATTACTGCCGGAGCAGATAAAGAATATCCCGTAGATTTTTCACATTTAAACATCATGGGTACGGCTGTTGGAGCAGTTGGAATTGCGGCTGACAGCGACAAGGCAATTTTTGAGAACGTAAACGCGGAAACAAGGTTGGGGAAAGATAAAGAAATTAAGCTAAAATTACCGATAATGATACCGGGGTTAGGTTCGACAAACGTTGCAAAAACACATTGGGATGGATTAGCCATTGGTTCTGCAATTTCTGGTACGGGATTAACCATTGGTGAAAATGTAGGCGGTATGGACGTTAATACCAAGCTGGAAAATGGGAAAATAACCCACTGCCCTGATCTCGAAAATCGCGTAAAAACCTTTCAGAATTGGCAAAAAGACGGCTATGGCATCATCGTAATGCAAGAGAATGTCGAAGACAGCCGATTAGGTGTACTTGAGTATGGTATAAATAAATTAGGTGTCCAGGCCGTAGAAATGAAATGGGGACAAGGCGCTAAGGATATCGGTGGAGAGGTTAAGATTAATAATCTCGAAAAGGCAAGATTGCTAAGAGACCGCGGCTATATTGTGCTGCCCGATCCATACGATAATGCGGTGGCATCGGTCTTTGGTAAGGCATTTAAGGAATTTGAAAGACACTCCAGGGTTGGAATGGTCAATGAAGAGGGCTTCGTAAAAAGGGTGGAAGAATTAAGAAAGGCAGGCGCAAAATATGTTTTCTTGAAGACGGGCGCTTACAGGCCTGCGGACCTTGCAAGGGCGGTTCGTTATTGTTCAATAGCTGGAGTTGATGTATTAACCGTAGATGGCGCCGGCGGCGGGACAGGCATGAGCCCCTGGCATATGATGAATGAATGGGGAGTGCCCACCCTGTACATCGCCGCCCTTACTTATAATTATGTGCATAAATTAGCATCAAAAGGTCAGTACGTTCCCGATATTATCCTTGCCGGAGGTTTTGCGTTTGAGGATGATATCTTTAAGGCTATGGCGCTTGGCGCTCCTTATGTCAAGGCTGTTGGCATGGCACGTTCACCGCTCTGCGCGGCACATGTCGGAAAATTAATCGCCGAACAAATTAATAAAAATGCTGTCGACAAGACTATCGAACCTTATGGCAGAACAATGGAAGAAATATTCGTTTTAGCTTCCAGGACAAAGAGACTATTCAGTTCTAACGGCAAGGAAGTCCCTGCGGGGGCGCTTGGAGTTTATTCATATTATCAACGCTTATCCCAGGGTCTGCGGCAATTGATGTGCGGTTCGAGAAAGTTTGCATTGGAACATCTAACACGAAACGATATTGTAACCTTGACACGTGAGGCCGCAGAAGTAACAGGAATAAGATACATCATGGAGGCGGATAGCGAAGAAGCTGAACAGATTTTAGCCGGAAAAGAGAAAGCCAAAGCTAAAACGGTTGTGAAATCAATGCCAAAACAAAAACCAAAACCAAAAATAACTCCAAAATCCAAGGCAAAGCCAAAGGGCAAGGCTAAAAGGTAAATACATTTAATTTCAAATTCCATAATTGAAAAGAGAACATAAAAAGAATACAATGATTTTGCTTTAGTAATACAAATCATTACTACATTTAAAGAAAGGAGACTGCCATGAGTAAGAAATGGGTTACGCTGTGTTTAGCGGGATGTTTTGGCGTGATGTTGGGAATAGCAGGGGTAAATTCATCTTCTGCGTATGCAGCAGAAGGCAAAAAATTGGCTATGGAAGGTACAGTTTTCGACCTTAAAGCTTCATCATCACTAACAGTTTATGGATATGTATCAGACAAATCATTCCATCCGGTTTCAGGCGCAAAAGTGACGGCAAAGCCTTCTAAAGGGATCTCAGAATCTGCCACATCTGAAACTAACGGTAGTTATAGCCTCTCCGTTACGCCTGGCACGAATTATACCTTGAGCGCTAGCAAGGGAAGCAAAAAGGCCAAGTCTGTTAAGCTTAGGATAAAGGATAGTGAAGAGAGCGACCTTATTGTCAATTTTAATTTAAAATAATATTTCTAGATAAAATTCTTTTAAATAACCATCTTGGAATTTTTATTAAAAGGGTTTTTCGGTATCTTTATGGTATGGAAAAACCCTTTTTTATTCATTATGGAATACAGAAAAACCATTCCAAAGGCTGCGATATTTCTACTAATCGGTCTGCTCGCAACTTCTTCTTACGCTTCAGAAACAAAGAGTCTTATAACTAAAGAAACCCACCCATCACTGCTCCTAATCACCGTAGATACTCTGCGCGCCGACCGCCTGCCGTTTTACGGATATAAAAGGAATACCGCTCCTTTTTTAGGAAAGCTCGCTGAGCATGGAATCGTCTTCGCGAATGCTTACAGTACTTCATCATGGACAGTTCCCGCTGTAACTTCTTTGGTAACAGGTGTATACCCATCCTCACATGGGGTAATGCGGGGATCTATTAAAAAGGGGCGCGTTTACAAGCAAGAAATTGTCCCACGAAAACTGCCCAACCTGCCTGAACAATTGCGAGCTCTGGGTTATCGAACGTATGCCGTAACCGCCAGTTACCATCTTACAAAAGAACTTGGCTTTGGACGTGGGTTCGACCAATACGCCTGCATCGGGTTTTGCACTGCTGAGAAAGTCAATCGAGCCTTTCTCGAGTGGAAGCATGAAATCGAATCACAAAACAGTCCTGTCTTTATCTGGCTACATTACTTCGATCCCCATATACCATACATAGCCAGACAGCCGTGGCTGAAACACTATCAGAGCGATGAAACAGAAGGAGAACGCAGTACGATTAGTTCGATATCGCGTCCAGTAAAGCTACGCCAGGTACTTAAAAAAAACGAACCTCGCATTCTGACCTTGATTCAATCGCATTACGATTCGGAAATCAACTATTGTGACGAGCAAATCAAAAAACTGTTTCAAGAATTCCCATCCCTGGATCAATATGTCCTTGTTTTCACTGCCGATCACGGAGAAGAGTTTATGGAACACGGCAAACTCGGCCACGCCAACAATCTCTATAATGATACCGTACGCATCCCTCTGTTCGTGCGGATACCAAGCAGTGCATCTGCAACAACCTCCAAAGAGGTGGCCAGTCTTGTCGACATTGCCCCTACTTTGCTTGCTATCGCAGGAGGTAAAGCACCGCTATCCTGGCAGGGACGCGCATTGATTGATCAGAAAGGGCATGTTTCTCCACGAGAAGAAAGGTATGTACTTGCCCAACTTAATAATGGTATCGTTTCTTCAATGAATGCCCTTATTGGATCAAACTGGAAACTGATTATTAATGACAAAACTCAGGATAAACAGCTTTACAATCTCATGGATGACCCCACAGAGCGGACCAACTTAACAACTGCAAAACCTGAAAAAACGAAACAGCAAAGCGATATCCTTCAGAAACTTGTTCTTACGCTGCCACCCGCACCTAAGGCAAAGAAGAATAAACCCCTTCAGAAAGATAAAGAAGAAATGCTGCGGAGCCTCGGTTACATACAATAGAAATGTGAAAAATAATTCGCCAAAGAATGCTAATCATTCCGCTGTTTTTCCCTTTGACAGAATTATATAATATTCAAAAACGTGTGTAATAATCGGTCGTCTCTTTCATACCTCATTTCGTTAACGAAATTCCGTACCCTATTCTTCTCCCTGATTATTTTCTCTTCCTTTACTATTTTTTATCACTTGGGCAGCAACAGCATTCACAATGGAGATGAAGCGCTGTATGCCATTATTTCACGAGAAATGTTGATTTCAGGAGATTGGTTTACCCCCCGTACCGGGGGAGAACCCTGTTTCAACAAACCTCCGTTGAAATTCTGGCTGACAGCAGTGTGTTTCCGTTTCTTTGGAACTTCCGAATGGGTAACGCGGTTCTGGTCAGCATCATCGGCTGTAGCATGTATTTTCTTTACCGTTTTACTGGCGAAAGAATTATTTGGCGAGAAAGAAGCCTTATGGTCTGGGTTTTCTCTCACAACATGTTTTCATTTTATTTATGAGCATTGCGCCAGGACGGGCGAAATGGACGCTATCCTGTTATTTTTCCTGGTAAGCAGTATGTACTTATTGATTCGCAGTGAGAAAAATCCACGCTTGTTACTGGTTAGTTCGGCTGTAATGGGGTTAGCGTCGCTTACAAAAAATTTTGCCGGCTTTTTGCCATTAGGGATCGGGTTTCTCTACCTGCTGGTTACCGGGAAATGGCGGAACTACCGTGTCTCCGGAGTCATTCAGGCCGTTCTCTTGTTCCTGATCATTTCTGCCGGCTGGTTTATTGCAATGATACTCATGCATAAAAAAGCATTTCTTGACGAATTTTTTATACAACAGGTTTATAACCGGGCGACCTCGACAGAATACGGTATAGGGGTAAATGAGGCTAAAAGTTTGACCGGCGGAATTCTTTTTATCGGGAAAACAATTTTGAAAGGTTTTTATCCCTGGTCATTGCTGTTGATTCCGTGTTCGGTCTGGGCATTTTTTCAGATCCCCCAGTGGAGAAAAGACGGACGAATCCTTCTGCTCATATGGTTGGTAAGTTTCGGAATTGTGCTCCTTCTTTGTAAAAACAAACTGCACTGGTATGTGTTGCCGCTTTATCCGGCAGCTTCCATCCTGATAGGGAAATTCATTACCGAGTCTTTTTCTGTTGACAGAATTGACTGGAAGAACACACTATCTTGCGTATCCCTGTTTTGCGGATTTTTTCTCCTGCTCCCAAACTACAATTATAATCTCTTTTCTCTCAGGGCAGTAGAATCAAGGGTTTCCACATTGGTTCTCAATCCACATCCTATCGCTGCACCCTTGTTCATCGTATGTAGTATTATAATCTGGATATTTGTCGCCAGAAAATCTCCCCGCCTAATCAATTATTTCATTCCTGCAGTATTGTTGGTCTATGCAGCAACCTTTGTCATGCTGCCTTTACGTTATGCCTCCCATCAGTCAGAAATCCAAAAACTAACGACAGCGATCTCTCAACAGACCCGAACTTCCGAACGCACACTTTATTTCTGGGGCATACCCGAGGCTGTTTTTGAACATACAGATTTACTCTGGAAACCCCCCAAAATAGCAAAATGGTATTTCAGCATCATACCAAATACCCATATTTCTTTTTTGACGGCAGACGAAGACGAGATATGCCGACGATTAGAAACAGGAGGAAGCAGCTTATTTCTCATGCCCAATCGGTATTATCAACAAATCCAATCTGCTTGTTCCCATCAGGTGCTGGCATCCCAGAGTCTTCGTGGAAATACCTATGTCCTCGTAAGCCCTGTAAAAAAATGACAAAAAAGCTACGGAGACAAATCGTGATTTAGCTTGAGAATGTTCCATGAAAGGCTTATATTTATAAGACAATGAATAAAATACGTTATTATTCCCCCGTCCTTCTTATCATCTTCATTTCTTTTCTGGTTTATCTCAACGCCTTAAGAAATGGTTTTGTCTGGGATGACATGGTTTTGATTGCCGATAACGAAGGAATTAACAAATGGGGGGGCTTCTGGGAAAATTTTGTAAGGGATTTTTTTGACACAACCGATGATACCATCGAATTCAAATATGGTTACTATCGGCCCATTATAAGCCTCAGTTATATGATCGATTATGCCCTGTGGGGGCTAAAACCGTGGGGTTTCCATCTTTCAAATATCATTTTTCATATTATTAGCTGTATCTTGGTTTACTTGATATTTAACTCTTTATTCAACAATCGCTCTATCTCTCTCATCACTTCTTTATTATTTGCCTGCCATCCGATTCATACAGAATCAGTAACGTGGATATCCGGACGTACTGACATTATCGCCGGAATGTTCTTTTTATCCGCTTTTTACTTATACCAAAAAGCAATCCATTCCCCGTTACCAGGCGAAAGAAATAGTTCTCTCTGCAATCGGGAAGTATTAAAACTATTTTTTAAACAGAGTAAAATATTTTATGTATGCTCAATTATGTTATTTGCTATTGCGATGCTTTGTAAAGAAATGGTCGCAACGTTACCTTTTTTAATAATTGCCTATACTCATTACTTCGCGGGATTGAAGAATTGGAGGCAATGGAAAACATCACTGCCCTTAAGTATACCTTATTTTTTTGTCATCCTTTTATACGGCATCATTCGATTTACTATTTTAGGGATTCATACCGTAGACAATCCGGGCGGGGAGGAAATGAAGGGCTTTTACCCCACCATTTTTTCTTTCACAAAAACCATTTTCATTTATTTATTTAAACTCATTTATCCCGCACACCTGAATGCATACATTCAAAATCCCATGTCTTTTTCTATAACCGAACCCACGGTTTTTTCATCCGTCATCGGGGTTTCTTTTCTTGTTTTTTTGATCGTATGGTTGAAAAAACGATGGGCTGGTATGTCTTTTCTGATACTTTTTTACTTAGTGACATTATTGCCCCTGTCTAATTTTATTCGTATCTCCGCTCCCTGGGATATGGGCTTTGTCACGGCAGAAAGGTTTTTATATATTCCTTCTTTTGGTTTTTGTGGCATAATATCGGTATTATTGACCGCTGCTTGGAAAGCCCGGAAGCGCTCATTTTCAATATTGAGGTATACAACGATTTCGCTGTTCATTGCGCTTTTAATCTTTTATTCAGGTCAAACGCTTTTAAGAAATTGGGATTGGATTGATGAAAAGACCTTTTTCTCAAAGACCCTGAAAGAAGCGCCGAATGCGGCGCTGCTCCATCATGCAATGGGAAACGTGTATGTCAGGGAAGAAAACTACGAGAAAGCGCTGGACTATTATAAAAATTCACTGGAATTGTATCCGCTCTACCATGCTGCATACAATAATATCGGTACGATATATAGCAAACAGGGACTTTATGACCAGGCGCTAGCTGCGTTCAAGGAAGCTATAAAAATAAACCCTGATTACATACAGTCCCACTTTAACCTGGGAACAACCTATTACCAGAAAGGAATGGCAGAGGATGCCTCCCGTGAATTCAAAATAGTCCTTACCTTTAACAAAAATTACGTGAAGGCGCACAACAATTTAGGTATCATTTATGCTGAAAACGGGCAGTTACATGAAGCCATTGCAGAATTTGAAGAGGTGCTCAGGCACGAGCCTCACAATGAGAAGGCAAGAAATAACCTGGAAGTTATCAAGGAAGAACTGGCCGGCAAACCTTCTGATAAAAATTTATGATATTATATAACGATGAAGATCGCTTTGATGGTATTTCAGTTTATAAGAGAAAAAGGTGGAGTGGAAAGTTACGTGTTCAACTTATCCAGACAACTCCTCAATCACGGTTATGAAATTCACGTATTCGCACACCGATTCCGTCAGGATCAAGAGAAGGGACTTGTTTTTCATTACGTCCCGGCCATTACCTTATGGTCTCCTTTAAAATACTGGACATTTGCCATAAATGCTCCAAAAATAGTCAAAAAAACGGGAATACAATTTGATATCGTTCATGGATTTACACAAACACTATTTCAAGATATTTACAGGGTCGGCGGTGGATGTCACTGGGATTATATGATGCACACCTACCCCCTGATGCACACTGCATTTGGCAGGATAGTCATGTGCCTGAATCCGAGGCACTCAAGCCTGCTCCTCCTTGAAAAGATTATTTTTAAACAAAACCGCTACAGGCAAATCACCTGCATTTCAGAACAATGCAAAAGAGAAATCATGCACCATTACAAATTACCTGCAAATGACATTGGGGTTATTTATAATGGCGTAGATACCGATGTCTTTACACCTCGCATGAGACTGCAATATAGAGATACAGTAAGGGCAAAATACCGTATCACATCAGACGAAGTTCTTTTGCTGTTCGTTGGTTCGGGGTTTAAGAGAAAGGGTTTAAAATATGTTATAGATGCATTCCCTTTCATTAAAGACAAAAAGATAAAACTGCTCGTTGTAGGGAAAGGAAAAGTCCGAAAATACCAGAAACTTGCAAAAGATAATAGCATTACTGATAAGATAATCTTTGCGGGTATTTACAAAAATATCCAGGAAATATATGCCGCAGGTGATGTTTTTGTTTTCCCGAGTGAGTACGATGCCTTTGGCACGGCCTGTCTCGAGGCGATGGCATCGGGACTCCCGGTCATTGCCAGCAAAACCAGCGGGGTATCGGAGATTATAAACCACGGTACGGATGGATTTATTATTAACCATCCTATCGCTGCTGAAGAAATAGCAAATTATATTACCGTCCTTTTAGAGAAAGAAAAAAGGGAGCAAATAGGCGCTGCTGCAAGAAAAAAATCAGAGATATTCTCTCTTAAGGCCAATGTTACAAAAACACTCGATATCTACCAAAAAGTATTAAATATCCACCGTTAAAAATCCATGACAAATTATCAAATCTTACATAATACCCGATGGATAACAAAAGACATTCCTTTGGACATTTTGGAAAAAATAGCAGTCTCTATAGACAGCGGGAAAGATTGTGAAATCATACGGAGCGGATATTTCAAGAAGGTGTTAAAATATACCCACAATCAGGCATCTTTCTATATAAAACAATATACTACAAGACACTTCAGAGACGCCATTAAATCAGTGTTTTCCCTATCAAAGGCACGGAAAGAATGGAATAAAAGTCATGAACTCCTCAAGAATCACCTGCTCACAGCAGAGCCAGTTGCTGTGGGAGAAAAGAGACGTTTTGGGATACTGAAAGATTGCTATATAATTTCAAAGGCAATACCCAATACACTGTCCGTGAAGGAACTATTACTGGCCATCCAACAATCCCCGTCTGGTTATAATCCATCGCAGAAAAATCTCTTGATGAAGAATCTCATTTCTTACGTTAAGACGATGCACAATTGCGGCATTTTTCACGGTGAACTCCACGCTGAAAACATACTCGTGAATCCGAACGACACAACAGTATTTTACCTCCTCGACCTCGGACGCACTCAATTTACGAAAAAATTACCACTATCCTGGAGAATTCAGGAACTATCGAGATTAGCATATTCTATTATCGATACTTGCACAAACGAAGAAATAAAAGAGTTGATAACCAATTACACAAACCAGCCATCGGAATCCAAAGACAGGGAGATTTTTCACAAGGCAGTCTTTAAAGAAATTTCCGGGATTAAGCGCAGGCTCTGGCACAGCAGGGCAAGAAAATGCTTCAAAAACAATAACGTATTTAAATGCACGACTCATGGCAATTACAAAATACACACACGAAATGAATGGGAAGTAAGCAAGCTGATTGATTTAATCAGAAACCATAACTTCTCCATAAAAGAGAATCTCCCTGGCATCCTAAAAATATCAGCAAAAATAGCCATTACCCGTCTGCCGGCATCTCACGAGACTACTGAAAGTGTATGCATAAAAGAGTATAAATATCCATCCTTGTTCAAGAGATTTTTGTATTCCTTTTGTAATTCTCCTGCGCGGAGGGCGTGGTTTGCCGCTCACGGTTTAATAGCATTAAACGTCAAAACGCCCAAACCTATTGCATTACTCGAGGAAAAAAGATTCGGTATTCTCCGGAAGAGTTTTATTATCACGGAAGATATTACCACCTCTCTGCCGTGTAACAAATATATTAGCGAAGCGTTTCACAATCCTTATGATAAGACTGCTTCCGGGAAAAAACGCATCTTTCTTTCCTGCCTGGCAGCGTCTTTCCGACAACTTCATGGCTCCGGTATATATCACCGTGATTTAAAGGCAAATAATATTATGATTATGGAATTACCGGATACATGGAATTTTTTTTATCTGGATTTAGATCGGGTATGTTTTGATAAAACAATTACCCTTAAAAAAAAGATTAAAAATTTGTCTCAGTTAAATGCATCCTTATCTAGCTGTATTACGTATACTGATAGGTTACGATTCTATCGGGCGTACACCGGCGTAGAAAGCCTTGACAGCGAAAATAAACGAATATTACAAGCAATTATCCAATTAAGCTTACACCGAAAACATGTATGGAATCCAAAAATACACATCCCACAAGTTTCACAGATAAATTAAAAGTCTATTTTCTTATACAGGAATGGGAACATCCCGCAAGCAGATACAGGGTATTGCAATACGTTCCTTATCTTAAAGAATCACGCATAGAGTCAAAGGTTGCGCTCTTCCCGGACTCTTTTTGTAAGTGGATGAAACTATTTTCAAAGATTCAGGATTACGATATAATCTTTATTCAAAAAAAACGGCTGTGGCGCTGGCAACTCTGGTATCTCAGGAGAAAGCATATTAAAATTATCTATGACTTCGATGACGCCGTTATGTTTAAAAGCCCAGTGGACGGAGGCGGTAAATCTTTTAAACGAGAAAGAACATTTGCCAGAATGGTAAGGTACAGCAATCTCATTATAGCCGGAAATCAATATTTAAAAACACAGGCATTGCCATACAATAAAAATATAGCCATCATCCCCACAGCGATTGATACGAGTAAATACACCATGAAAGATTATAGCAGGAATAAAGAAAAGGTTACTATCGGGTGGATTGGCAGCAAGTCTTCACTTCCGTTCTTAAAGGAATTGACTCCTGCCTTTGATCACCTGGCAAACCATCATAATAACATAGAACTGAAGATTATCTGTAACGATTTCTTTGATTGTGAAAAAATGCCCGTTATTAAAAGGACCTGGGCGATGGAGGATGAAAACTCAGATTTACAGGATATCGATATTGGCCTAGCGCCGCTGCCCAATCATGAATGGACAAAAGGTAAATGCGCCACAAAGTTACTCCAATATCTTTCTATAGGAATTCCCGTTGTCTGCTCTCCTGTGGGTGTACACAATGAAATTATACAAGAAGGCGTTAATGGTTTATTTGCAACTTCCATAGAAGAGTGGATAGAAAAAATAGCCCTTCTCATAAAGGATAAGACCCTTCGGGAACGCATGGGACTCGAAGGTAAAAAAACGGTGGAATCGCACTATTCGCTAAAGGCCAATGTCCCAAAATTCATTAACGCCGTCAAAGGAATTTAATATCGTGACTGACAATTTACCTCTCGTAAGTATAATATTACCTACATATAATTGTGCTGCTTTTTTGCCGCATTCAATAGGAACAATTTTATCACAGACCTACAATTCTTATGAGATCGTTGTAATAGATGATGGATCCACCGATAACACAAAAGAAGTCTTATATCCGTTTATGCAAAGGATAAAATATATTCAATTAGAACAAAACAAAGGGCTACCCACGGCAAGAAATATCGGTATTCAGACGGCTCAAGGGAAATATATAGCATTTATTGATGCGGATGACCTCTGGTTGCCTGAAAAATTACAGACTGATATTGAATATTTTGAAACACACCCAGAGGTTAGTATGGTATATTCAAAGCATATAAATATAGACGAAAAGGGTTGCGTGGTTAATGGAAGTGTGAAGAAACAACTACCGTCCGGCAATGTTTTTACACAATTATTTTCTGAACAGAATTTTATAATTACCTCATCCGTAGTTGTGCGAAAAGAGATATTTGAAACAACTGGTTTATTCGACGAACAGCTTTTTAACTGTCAGGACTGGGACTTGTGGTTACGGATTGCATACCACTTTAAAGTTGCAGGGATTGATAAACCACTCGTTAAATATAGGCACAATCCCCATTCTTTAAGTAAGAACAGGAATAATGTTTTAAAATACCAAAAAATAGTCATCGATAAAATATATAATAAGTTTAAGGACACCGAAAATAGTATTACCGAAAAAGTTTATAAAAAACGATTAGCTTCACATTATGCAAAAGTCGGTCGATATTATTTAAGAATAGGGGATAAAAATCGTGCGAATGAAAATTTCGGTTTATCCTTAAAAAATGCTCCTTTAAATTTTAGATCGATAAGATACTACTTATGTACATTCTTTCATAAATCAAAATAGTTGGATACTAATTACATAAATGGTTGATCTGTGTTTTATCATAGTAAACTCATTCAGATATATCAAATTACCTGAAAAGCCTCTTGATTACTGGCAAGTAAGGCTGTAGAAGAAATACTCTGGCAAACTCATGTCGTACTTATGCCGTACCTATTTGAGAAAGCTCGATATTGGTAACACCGCTTTTAATGCTCAGGATATGGTCTGTTAAAGATTGAATTGCCCTTTGTTTGTTATCCAGCCCTGTGTGGGAATACTTCTGCAACATACCTAAGCTTGAATGCCCTGTCATGCCTTGCACCACTACAGCACCAATGCCCAACTCACCTTGTAGGATACTAGAGAAGGTATGGCGAAGCGTGTGGAATGTACAATTATAGATGCCTATTTTTTTAAATAGGTCGCTAAAGTGTTCGCTATACCTGCTCGATATTTCAGGAGTAATTTCTCTGGACTCAAATATCTTGTCATTCAGGCAGGGATTATTTTCTTTGTACCGTAGCAGTTCATCAACCAAATACTCAGATAGTGGTATAGATACCAGCTTACCTGTTTTGTGAGTGGACGTTATCAACCGCTTGCCAAAGTCTATATCTTGCCAGGATAAGCTTAATACCCCACCTAAACGTAACCCGGTAAAGAGTCCCACCAATACCATGAGACGATCTTTACCGTGCAATTTATCAAGCAGTAAGGATATTTCGGATTGAGATAACACCCGGTCTTTAGTCTGTGTCACCTTTAGCCGTTTAACATCTTTGCAAGGGTTTTTATCCACGATCCCCGCCTTGATAGCAACGCTGTAAATGTGTGACAGGATAGAGACGTCAATATTGATACTGCTATCCTTGACCTTATCTGTTTCTTTGCGTTCAACCCGGTATTTCTCAATGATAAACGGTGTTATCCTATCAAGTGGATATTCTCCAAGATAACGTGTCAAAGTTGTGACCATGCGTAGCTTTAACAGGTAGGTAGCTTCCTTTGCGTTTTTGTGTATTTCGAGATATGTCTTTGAATACTCGGTTAATGTCGGTATAGCCTTCTTCTTTGGTAGATTCAATTGACCTCGTTCCCGGTCTGAAATGAATAAGGTTAGTCGCCTTTCAGCATCGGTCTTGTTTCGTATATCCTTAAAAGTAAGAGACTGCCATTGCTTATTATCGTCAAAAAACTCAATACACCACGTCCCACAGGTCTTATACTCACCGTTTGACCGCTTAGGTGTCTCAGGACATTGCCTTGACCTTCTACCGGTACATTGAACAGGTTTACACTCTTTGAAATATTTCCGATACCTAACACCCATAAAACCACCACCTTTCAACAAAAAAGGCAACAAGCTGAAAGTGGGACAGCACCTTCAACCGTTGCCTCTTGTTGCCCGATTTCTCAGGCATATTCTTGAAGCGTCTGTCCACGCTTATTGGTACGTACTACCGTACCTTTTAAACATTGTCAAGTCTTTTTATGTGTTAGTGGGTATTTTTATCTTTTCCTGTCAAAAGAATGCCTGTTTGTCCTTTTTAGTGTCAAGCGTCTATTGTTTGTTTTACTTTAGTTTACTGCGATCCCAGTCTCGAATCCGCTTGCCGATTGACTGTTTTGTACATCCAAGAATTAGCCCGATTTCACGATACGACAAATCTCTTTTACTAAGCCTGAGAATATCTCCCAGCTTTATGTTTTTCTTCCGCCTGTTGTATATTCCGTTGCTATCAACCATTTTGTCAAGTATTGGATTGCTAATTTTCTTTTCAGTCATTTTCCAAATCCTCCATTCTATATTTCAAAAAACTTCCCTTGTTTTTACTATTTCCATTTTATATTGACGTGTTTTGATGAAATTGATATTATCCTGTAAAGTGTATGACTAAAAAACAACGAGAAAGTACAGCAAAGTATTTGTATGATATAAGCAAGGGTATTGCGCTTCTTGCTATTGTTGGAGACTTTGTAAAAGAAAAACATAACATACTTATTATTATTTCCGGCTTAATCGCTACCGTTGTATTTTTTGTTTGGGCATATACCTTAGAAGGAGAGGGCAATGGATAATCTAGTAATAATTTTCATTATTTTATCTATCGTAGGCTTAATTGGTATTTTCTGGACACGTTACACCCAGAAGCACCCGAAACAACCTTCAAAATAAAACTACCCCTGTAACCCCGTCCACAGCATCCAGCAAACAGCCCATGTTAACTCAAAAGATACCGCCCAAAGTATGAAATCATTAAAATTATTCCATCGCATCGAATAACCCCTGCGTTACAGGTTTAAAATTAGTCCAAAGGCATTCGACCGTTTTCGGCTTTTTCTCGTTCTCGCCAGCTTTGTGACTACCTTTGAATGACTCGTAAGTAAACTTATGCCAGTCCTGGTACAAGTCATCATATAAGGCATTCTGATAATGTGTAACCATTACCACGCCCTTTACCTCGTGCAAGAGGTTTGCAAGGGTACGGTGGTCATCCGGAGTGAAGGCATTACCGTAATAATGCCCGACACCCAAATAAGGTGGATCGCAATAAAACAGTGTAGTTTCTGAATCATATCTCTGGATGCAATTGGCATAATTTAAGCATTCCACGGTAACGCCCCGCAAACGCTTTGCAATATGCTCAAGGCCATCAATTGCATTATAATAGCTTTGTGCTGGATTACGTCCTGTAGTGGAAGGTATAGCAAACCCGCCCCGCTTCTGGTCGCCTGAAAATGTCGTTCTATTGAGATAATACCACCATGCCGCCCGCTCAATTTCATCCTGTGAGATATTCCCTTGTTTCCAATTCATTCGTATATCTTGCCAGAGTCTTCTTGAATACGGCATGTTATCAAGTGTTTGTATCAGCTTTGACCTTTTCGTATCATCCTTTAGGAGTTCAAAGAAACCTATCAAATGACTGTCAATATCGTTTAGGATTTCCACCGGAGAAAATTCTTTGGAAAAGAGTAAATGCCCAGCACCGCAAAAGGGTTCACAATACAAAACGTGACTTGGAATCATCTCAGATAGCCAGCCAGCTAAGTAATATTTTCCACCTATGCGATTAACAGGGCTTTTTAATAACATCCTTTGACCTCTATGTATAAAACCTCTTTCAATATGCTCGAATCAATTTCCAGACGTCAAAACCATATTGTGAGTTCTTTGTTTTTTGTAAAAATTTAGGATTGCCTTGACAGTTTCCGATACCTTTTCTTTTTGGATTATGTCCAAATCGGTATGGATGCAAATAACAAAGCCTGTCTTCAGAAAGTAATTTGCCCGTGCAGTCCTTTACCTCTTTCCTCGTTTCGACACAGCCCAAGCAATGTGCTTTAATCCTTTTCAAAGGTGATAAAGACTTGTTGTTCAATTTACAAACTTCACTATCGCATTTCATGCCCCTCGTACCACCCATACAACATTTACACTCGAATTTTATCGCCTTTGCTGGTGTCATACAGCCTCCTGAATATGTGATTCAATCCATTTATTCAGGGACGAAACTTGAAATCTATTCAGTCGCCCGATTTTCACACAGGATATCTGTCGTTTCATACAGAGGGAATATAGCGTTGATTTCTTGATACCTAAAAACTGTGATGCCTCGTCCATATTCAAAAGCCCGTTATTTCCATGCAGCTTCAGTTCACTCATTTTCACCTCCAAAAAAGTGTTAAGAATTTAAAGCCTTAACGGCTGTTACAAAATCTACGGAATTTATTTTCATATAAACTGATATAGCATCCCCGTGCCAGCCGCATGAATAGCAGTAAGCAAAGTTATTTCTCACGTCCATTGACGGGCGTGAGTCTGTGTGCGATCCACTTATACAATTCGTTTTATTGTTACGGATATTCTGTAAAAGGTTTTCAAGTGGATATTGCCTTACTCGTTCGATATCATTTTGCGTGATACGATTGCCATTTCTGGAATTTTTGAAATTCAATTCTGATTCACATTTTTTGATTTCTTTATCAAGAAACCTCATTGAATCCAGCAAGAGGAAGCGATTGAGTTCGTTGTTTCCTGAAAATGCCAGAAGTGCTGACTGTTGGTCATTTTTCAATTCTGCAATCCTCTGATTGAGATATTCCTTGCGTCTTAAAACCGCCCATTGAACATCAACGCCAAATTCTTTTGCAGTCTGAATTATGGAATACATACGGCCTCTTTCAGAAGTCCATCCACCTTTAAAAATTTTATCTTTTTTTCGAGAACGCCAGTCCTTCGGTGGAAGCATACTTTAAGCCATGCCTCATTATCGCTCTGGACGTTACGCCAAATCATAATGGCGGAATCTGATTCCTGACTAACGAAACTGCTATCTCGAATGCCGTCGTCCCCCGGCTCGGTATATGGGTCGAGTTTAGCCGTGTGACACATCAAAAATATTGTAATGTTCATCTCTATTGCCATTATTTTTAAAGTTCTGATAACTTGCCCTATTTCAATGCTTGTATTCCTCATACGTGCCAAGTCAAACAAGAAGTGCAGGTGGTCAATGAAAACCATTTTGACGCCGTACTTAACCAGTGATTCAATAATCCTAGCTCGTAGCCATTCCAGTGACTGCGCCTTCATTTTCGCTGGCATCACGAAAACAGGCAACTCACCGGGGAAACGGTTAATAAATTCACGGGAACACAGTTCGTACGAAAACCATAAACTCATAACATCCTGCCTTGCAAAGCTCGTTGTTAGCGTTTGGGCAAATAACGTTTTTCCAGCTTTTCGGGGCCCGGAGATGGCTATCAGTTCACCCGATGCAAAGCCGCCGGTATACTTGTCTAATTGTGGTAATTTAGACATGACAGGGACAACCTTTGGCATTTGCTCAATAATTGCCTTCATGTCGTAGCTCGTGACAACTTTGTCCTGTCCCTGATACTCTGATAATTCAAGAAACTGTGTAGCTAAATCTTTGTTTTTCATCTTTAGTAATACCTCGCTTGTTGTGTTGATTTGCCGTTGAAGGCTTGCAAGTAGAGCCGATCGTACTTTTCACGTAAATTTTGTGTCGAAAGAATTTTTGTCTGCCAGAACGAGTCCGCTTGACACCAAGTAATGACTTTCTCAATTCCATCCACAGGACGCTTGTCTATGCGAATCATCTTGTCAACGTGACCAGCCCATTTTTGAATGTCTGGTTGTTTGAAATTTTCATGTTTCTGTCTGATCAAGGAAAGAAGAAGTTCACTTAGTCGGAACTCGACAGAGTTCGGACTGTATATTTCTTTTGTACTATTTATATTGTAGTTACAGTTTTCTGTAACGGTCTGTTTCACTTTTCTGATACGGTTACACTTTTCTGATATGGTCTTCCACGTCTCGTAATTCTTGTTAAATCTGTATTTCTTGACTAGACCGTTACACTTTTCTGTAACGGTTACGATTTTCCGTAACTCCAAAAGGTTTATTATTTGCGAACACCTTACCTTGCCGAGTCCCGATATTTTTGACATTTGACTTAGAGAAATGGCATCTTCCTTTTTGTTAAAGCCATAAGTTTTACGAATGACTAAAAGGCATAATCTAAAGCAATGACCGGACATTTCCGTCTTAATCAACGCTTCTAGTATCTCATTTGCAATTTTCGTATAACCATTTTCAGTTTGTGGGTTTGCCATTACTTCGATCCCACCTCAAATAATGCCCGCTTAATTTTTTCAATGTCCGATTGCCGATATACCCTTTCACCATTTGGCAATTTCAGAAACTCTTCCGCTCTCAGCTTCCGGGAATCGAAAAGGTAAATCAGGCGATATTTTGGAATGTTCAGAATTTGCACAACCTGAGACATCGTGAAAAGTTTTTCGCTTGTCAAGGATTGTTCGGTCATATCGTTTCCTTTTATAGTAGAATTGGAAAATAAAACCCTATGTCCCTTATTGCCGAATTTTCGCCGAAATATTCATTTTAGGTGGTACTGATTTTAAAGGAATGGCTTAGATATGGCTTAAATGGTGATTTTAGAGCGGATAAAAATATTTGAAAAATCTGAAAATAAAAAAACCCCTGTCACCGAATTTTCGGCAAACAAGGGTTTTCCCTTTCTATCTTAAAAAAACTTAGCTTGTTTTAATCATCCTCTTTTTCGTTTAAAACATTGCCGTTTGAATAGGCATGAACGGAACGACTATCGTTTTCACTCTTGCAAACTTTAAAAACAGGTTTGTACCCATGTTCCAAAACAATAGGATCACCCACTATCCTGAAATATGCTTTTAGACGCTTCCGTAAATCCTGGATAGCCTTTTCTGTTTTGCTTTTAATATCCTGTGAATACTTCAAACATTCTTTTTCGCTAAAGTATAAAAGAGTATTCCACGATTTTACAGGTTTACATGTCTTTTTGTCTTTAAATCCCATCTCAGCATAGTTCTTTCTTTCAGACCTGCCACCTCTTACGCTTATGCTAACATTTTCATTGTCAGTAAAACTTATCTTTACCTCGTGCCATTGAGTTCCGGGAGGTGTCGGGAAGGAAATAACCTCTTGTAGTGTGCTTACCGGTGTGTCTTGTTTCTCTGGTTCAAGCTCTATCACCTCAAACGTTCCTGGAAAATAATCCGGCAATTTATTTATATCATTTGTATGTACAATCAGTTTATTGGGAATACCAGGTTTTGGATAGTTCATATCACGTATATTCTTGACAAACTCTTTACATTCGTTTGAGTCCTTACCCTCTAAGCACACCAGAAACAACGTTTTTCCGAGCCTGTAAAGTTCTATCCAATTTTTTATACCTGTATTTTGAGTATAAGTATTCCAATTAGAATTCAACACGCTTGCGTGACAATAAGCAGGATCATCCCCATACCAAAGCTTTTCTATAGGTTGACCAAAACAGTCTTTGAATATAAACTCTCCTTCTATTTCAGATAAATCTTTTGACATCTGCCTTACCATTTCAAAATTTTTGACAGGATTTCCAGAGTGTTTAATCGAAAGTTCATCTAACCTTTTTGGTGGAAGAGTTAACGTAAATTCAACTTTTCTAACACAATGAGCATAGCACCCGGCAAGCATAGACTTATAAACATCACCAACAAATAGTATTGGACGGGTTAAAGTTTTTTTAACTTTTTCTTGTATATCAATTGTTACTATACTTTCCAACTCAGCTATAAGTTTACCTTTTAGTTTAGCATTTTTTTGTAAGAAGATATTGTCCGTTCGCTTTATTTCCTTAACAATTTCAAAAGCTTTCTCTTTGAATTCGTTCTTTTCTTCTTCTATCATTCGTCATCTCCTGTAATGACTCCTGAAAATAGAAATTAAGGGAAAGATACTCAGGACAGTATCCTTTTCGGGAGCTACCCTATCCCTTAATATCTTTTCTTAGTAAATCTTAAAATTATTGTGTCCCCGATTGTGTTGAATTTTCGTTTGTGATTTCTTTTTTTGTCACTACGGCTGAGTTAATTGCCTCAACTTTATCATCTTTTGAATATGTTATGGTCATCTCGTATTTTTTACCTTGAAATGCTTCTATTGGAGTACCTGCAATTTCCCAGATTCCAAGAGTTAATACATCCAATGCTGCGTGACCCACTGCACGCCCTGCGGATGGCTCGTTACCAATTTCATACTCATAAATATCAATTCTTCTTCCCTCTTGTGTAGTTACAGATTTTACAGGAAACCCTAATTGAAGCTCAACTTCTCCCCTTGTTGTTCCTGTATGGATTGCTCCAAGATTTGGGTCTTTTTTACCGCTTATAGCCATACCGACCGAACAACCTGAAAATAATACAATACTAAATATTACGACTATCGCAGTTTTTGTATTGACCATTTGTCCTCCTAAAAGAAAATTATCATTAACTAGCTTTTTTGTATCTCTCGTACTGATCCTTGTTATATATTCCTTTAATTGTTCCCCGAATCTTTCCACAGCCTCCAGTGCCAGTCTTATAACTCCCGTCAACTCTGCTTCTTGATTGATACAAGTTTATGGCAGGTTTGCAAACTCAAGCAGGGATTAAGGGCAGGCCGTTGGAGTCGGCTTTCCGGGTCTAGATTCACTATCCTTTAATTGCCAAAATTGTCTATCAGTTTATGCGTGCCAACAAAATAATGAGGGGATACTTTTAATTTTCCCTTCTGTTTTTCTCTTCTTATTCTTTATAGTACAACTTCCCTCCCCCGCTTATCTCGCCATTACACTCGTTAGAACCAGAAAGTGTATATTTTATTTGCATTCCGTCTTTCGATAAATTTCCTCTGCCTGAATAACGTCCAGAACATGTTTCGCTGACAAGCTTAAATTTTAGTGTACGTCCTTTGAGTTTTCCTCCGACCGTGCCATATCCATCAGAAGCTGTCCAATCACCTACAATTGTACCATCTTCGTATTGTTCTATTTCCAACGTAACCCTTGCATATCCGGCATCTGAATTGAAATAGCCTTTCCATGTTCCAGTAATATCATAATTTGAAGAAGCATAACAAACACTTGAAACCAATAACATAATAACAGTAATTAGTTTCTTCAAAGGTATACCTCCTTCAAAGAAATTTTAGAAATAATCACAATTTTTAATCTATCTACAAATATCCCGCCTGTGTCCTATTTTGTGTACTGTAATGACTTTCTTATTATGGTCTATGAAATAGACAATTCTATGTTGACCGATTAAAATACGGGTCACTTGCCAGCCTATGGTTTTTGAAATCCTATTTTGCCTTTTGGTTTTACGGGTGGCTCTAATAATTGTTTTATAGCATCAAAGACAATTTTAAACTGGTAATCGTACCTCTTTTCCATTTCTTCTATCTTTAGCTTTAAATCCTTATGAGTCGCAAGCATTTCCTTGAGTTTTATAAATGCCCTCATAATCTGGATATTTACTTGGATAGCCCTTTTACTTTTGAGAACACTTGACAACATAGCAACCCCTTGCTCACTAAAGGCACGAGGCAATTTCCGTGTACCACCCCAGCTTGATGTTCCAAAATGGAATATCAAGTTTTTGAATTCCTCTTTCGTTAATTGAAACATAAAGTCTTCAGGGAAACGTTCTATATTTCTGCTTACAGCCTTGTTTAAATTACCTGTGGTAACACTATAAAGATCAGCAAGGTCTTTGTCGAGCATTACCCTTTTACCCCTAATAGAGAATATTTTGCTTTCAATTGATTCTTGAGGTAATAAATCTGTTTTTGGTTTTCTCATAGATAAACAAAAAAGGCTAATTGCAGAAGGTCATGGCTTCCACAATCAGCCTTTTGTATGGATGTTTCCATCCAAGTCTAATCACCATTCCCCGTTTCCACGAGGACAAGCCTTTATGACCATGACTCATAACAGGTATAGGTTGTTTTGCCTGTATTCTAGCAACATTACTACACTTGTCAAACCAATTCGAGTTTTCTTTCAGCATTTCCCCTAGTTTTCTTAGCGTTTTTAACATTCCAAAACGGTTCAACGACCCAATCACGTTTAAGGCAATCCAAGTGTTAAATTCGCTATTAGAATAGGGGTGAAATAGCATATTTTGACCCTTCCCCATTTTCATAAGGACAAGTTTAAGATGATGCCAAGACCAGAAAAACCCTTTTGGTCAAAAACCTATACGGAGGGGAATATATATAAATATCCATCTGTGAATGTCCACACCCTACCCCCCTCATTTCATGTCGTACTTATGTCGTACCTGGTGGTAAAAACATATCAAAAGAGATAAAACAAGACTAAAATTGAAATTGCTTGAATGCCTTGAAAATATTGATAAAATCAAAGAAAAAAAGAAAATATCAAAACATATGAAAAACGACTTGTGTTTTATCATAGTAAACTGGAATACAAGACAGTTATTACTCAACTGCATAGATTCTATTAATACAACGGTTATTGGCATCCATTACCAAATATATGTAATAGATAATGGCTCTCTGGATAATAGCGTTAAGGCAGTACGCGAACGATTCCCACAGGTTATTGTCATTGAGAATCAGGAAAATAAGGGATTTGCCGCTGCTGTGAATCAAGCCCTGGGAAAAAGTGCAGCAACCTACAGCGTATTAATAAATACGGATACACTCTTGCATAAAAATGCTATTCGTGTAATGCATTCATTCATAGAGCAGCACAAAGACGTAGGAATTGTCGGATCTCAACTTGAAAAACCAGACGGTACAAGGCAACACAGTTATGATAACTATCCGACTTTGGCAACGGAGCTTTTTAACAAAAGTTTATTGCAATGGCTCTTCCCCTATAGATATCCAAGCAAGAAACAATCCATCGTACAACCTGTGGAAGTTGAATCAGTTATTGGGGCGTGTATGATGATAAGAAACGAGGCTATTAAAAATGTCGGGAAATTGGATGAAGATTATTTCTTTTTCCTCGAGGAAACCGACTGGTGTTACCGTATGCAAAAGGCGGGTTGGAAGGTGTATCATCTACCCGAAGCCAGGGTCATTCACCTTGGTGGACAAAGTAAGAAAATGGCGCCCTGGCAATCACAGATAGAGTATTGTCGTTCACTCTACATCTTTTTTAAAAAAAATAGAACCATTGTGTCATATAGAGTATTCAAGACATTTTATTTAGTAAAAATTCTGATAAACTTTATCGCAAACTTTATCAGCAATGTATTCGTATTATTTCAAAATCGAAAATTACGTTATCGGTTATCTATATATGCCATGCTTTTAGGGTGGCATATTTTATTATGCCCCGATTGGGTGGGTTTAAAACCGGGGAAAAAATCGTGAATATAAAAATTACAGCCTATACAAGTCGAATTTCAGAATACGCCTTTATTGCCTACTTTTTTATCCTCTCTTTTTTCCCATACAGCGCAGATATCATTAAATTACTGTGTTTTTTAACCATAATAGGTAGCTGGATGATAATGATGCTATCTGAAAAGAAAATGCTGTTTACTAAGACATCAATTAATATACCTATCTTTTCATTCCTTTTGTGCTCATTGGCAGCTTCATTTTATTCAGCTCATATCAAAAACAGTCTTGAAACCGTATTGCATGATTATCTCACCTATTTCATTATCTTTTTTTGCATGATTAATACTATTCGTAGTCCAGAACAAATCAATCGAGTAGTAAAAACCATGCTTATTACGTGTGGATTGGTATGCGCTTATGGAGTATATGGATATTATACGGGGATTGCAATACGTGATGAAAGACTTGTGGCCACCTTTGAATATCATTCCCGCATCGCAAAATACATATCATTATTACTGCCCATCGCCGTATGTCTGTTTTTCTGGTACAAAAACAAATTGTCTCGCCTATCTCTTTCTCTCTTTGTAATCTTGTGCAGCTTTTCCCTGATTTTAACCATGAGCAGAACGAGCTGGGTGGCTATTTTCATTGCAATGATTTTTATCGGTTTTACTACTCAAAAGAAATTATTAATGGCGGTATTTATCGGCGTGTGTGGATTGCTTATTTTCATCTTGCCTTCTAAATTTATTACCCACGCTACAACAATCACACAGGTTAATAAATTGTTTACTTCGAAAAAGATACTTGGAGAACGGTTGTTATGCTGGAAGGCATCCATTGCCATAATCCAGGATCATCCTTTGCTGGGGATTGGACCTGGGAAAAGAAATTTTCGAGATGCCTATCAACGATATAGAGAAAAAATAAAAACCAAAGAACCATCACAAAAAAAAGCTGTTTCCGTAAAACGCACGGAAACGCAAGACAAAAAAAAGACTGTAACCAAGGGGATTGAAAAACTATCCCACGCGCACAATATCTTCTTGCATATATGGGCGGAAACAGGAATTATCGGCCTGTTGTCCTTCTTGTGGCTGTTTGCAACGGTATTTTATGCAGCAATAAAATCATGGCGGTTTTCAAGCGGAGGATACGAAAAGATGCTTTTGCTGGGAATCACGGCGAGTCTTATTGCCATCTTTTCGCACGGATTTACGGACAGTTTCTGGAAAAAACCCGACGCATTATTTCTCTGGTACATTATCAGTATACTATTTGTCGTTATTCACACTATGCCAATCACATCCAAAGATAAGAGGGGAAAAAGAATCGATGAAGAAGATGCCTCTTACCATTGAATTGGAACCCGGCGCGTATCATTGGTGTGCGTGCGGGAATACGAAAAATGAGCCGTTCTGTAACGGTTCACACAAGGGAACGGACAAAGAACCACACCCTTTTAAAATTGTGCTGAAAAGGAAATATCTGATTTGCAATTGCTATTTAACAAGAAATCCGCCATTTTGCGACGGTGTCTGCCGCAAACTCAAAGAGCATGAAGCATAAGATGGAGACTTGGGATTAAGGGAGATTGGGAAGAAAAGCGAGGGAATTTAGGAGTTTTTTAACACGAACAGACTTTTTGAGAAAGCGAAATTGATACAAAAACCAATAATAATCGCAACAAGCCGCAACCCCATTTCCCAATCCAGTGCGTTGTTAGACATTTTTTCCCTATGGGTTTAATACCTGCCCTATGTATTCAGATGGAATATGATCACTAAGTTCTAGTCCCAATTCTTCCTTTACAAATCGATTTATAAACTGCATTGCTCGATCAATATGAAATGTTGCATCTTCTGAGCTAGGATTAGCATATTTGTGCTGAATATTATTGCGTTCTTCATGAAGCATTTCTAAATCGGCTTTTTCGGGTATAATGCATTTCAATTCAGTTTCGATGATACTATAAGCACCCCATATAGTAATCGTTTCCTTTGGATTCTTGTATATTGACTTCCCACTACTTCTTACTTTCTCTTTCAGTAGCAACTCAATAGCCTGATCAACATGAAGAAGTGCAAACTTCATATCTGGAGTTGTTGAGCTACGAAGAAAATGCCATAGACCATGCTCAAGAACCTCAAAAGCAGAACGAAGGAGTGGAGAAAGTTTTGGCTGCATAGAACCTTTTCCCTTTGTTGTACGAATAGCCACGGCTTTTTTCTTGCTTACCATGGTTACACTCCTATTGTTTCACTTCTGAAATCTTTTCTTCTATATATTTTTCCCCCGTATGAGTTATCACATAACTTCTCTTAGCACCACCTTGCCCCTTCTCTTTTTTAGATTCCATTATATGACCACGCTTAATGAGTTGTATTATCATTTGACTTGTATTTGAGCTCTCCATTTTTGCATCGTAATAGCAACTATTGATATCTGCAGGGGTAAACTCTGTATGTCCAGAATATTTTTCAAGATAATAACCAAATGCCAATACAATATCTGTGTGCTTTTTTAAACTAAGTTGCCTGATGAATTCACCAATAGAGATCGGCTTGCCTCCTTCTTCTATTTCAGCCACACCTGCCTTTGCAATATGTTTAGTTTCCTTTGATGGTTTTGCACCTGAATGAGGCACTTCACTCTCAAAACGATTGAGCATTTCTAAGACAAATGCCTTATCTCCCTCCGCTTCAAGTTGGAAGTCTTGTTTAACGAGTTTTATTCTGTAATTTGTTGCCATCACTTACTCCTTTCCTCATTAGGTAGCTCAAATATTAATAAAAATTATTTACGATGTTTTCAATGTCTAAAATTCATTTTTATCTTTATTCTGTAATTGTCGAAATATTATCGTATGGCTGACGGGTATCAGGCAAAACACGGCATAATTATATTATTACTCTTGTTAAACATCATGGATTCTTATTTTCCATTTCCCTTGTTTTGAACCATATTGTCAATCAAGCTTATCACAAAAAACAGGAAATGGGCAATTAATCCATCAACCGTTATGCTTTAGTTTCCCTCTTTTTCCAATAGTCGGGTTCTCTGTTGAGGTGCATCACAGCAATTATAAATACCTCTTCGTTTGTAACTTGATATATTACCCCGTAAGGGAAACGATTTGTCAAACATCTTCTGGTATTTGAAGAAAGTTGTGCCCAAGCATGAGGAAATGAAAGAATGTTTTGAATTGCCAGGTAGACTTCTTTTGCGAATTCTAATCCGAGACCATTTTGGCACTCGTTATAATAATCAACAGCCTCGTTTAACTCCTTTTCGGCGTCTGGATGGAAAGAGTAATTCAAGGGCTTTACCTGCCAAGTATTTTCTTGAATACTTTCTTACCTGGTATCGTCTTTATTTTACCGCTTTTTATTTCTTCAACCCTTTTTTCTGCCTCCTCCGCCCACAATTCGTCTATTTCTTTCCGTGTAGGATGAAGGCTTCGTAAAAGTTTATCTACAAGTTGCATTCTCATCTCAACAGGTAGCGAAACTGCTTCGTCAAAAAGCTCTTTGGTCTTTATCATATTTAACCCCTCACATAAAATATTGGTTTTATTTTAGTACATCATGCTTCGCCGATTATAAATATATTTTTTGGATAGCATAACGTTCCAATTGAGGGGCGCGAGCAAGCGAGCAAAGTGCCGCTTGCGATGCGTTCATCTCGAATTGGTTATTAAACGGCAACATTGGCAAACGCTAAATTACGGAGCGTTGAGGGCAGGACCCTGGCAGCCGACAGCAATGTGAGCTTAAGCCCAAGAGGCTCAGGGACGCAAACACCCACAACAAAGCAAAGCCAGCCAATAATGGCCAGGACATCAATCGAATTTCTCAGTTTGAAGAACACGTATTTCGCCATAGCGTTCACTCCTTTCCACCACAAATGGTTTGAGAATTGACCGCTAGGGTTTCCCTGTCCCGCACTGTAGCGTCGTGCCCTTAACACTCAGCGCTTTAGCACCTCCTATCTTTCATGTAAGGGGCACGGAGCACCGTGCCCCTACTATCTTTGGGGCTTTGTACTATATTGAAATTCCCAGACGTTTAATCAGGCATTCGGCAGCTTTTTCAATGTAGCGCGAACTGAAGTTCGCGCTACAACTGCCACTTTGAAATTCCTGAACATGAACATTAAATTGGTAACTCTTGGTAACTTCTGCTGCTAAAACTGGTCTAATAGATCCTTTTTCTTTTCATTATAATCGCCTTCTGTAATCAGACCTTCGGATTGGAGGTCCTTTATCTCACGCAGTTGTTCCTTTATGCTCATATCGCTCATGCCCTCTCTGAGCATTTTGGCCTTTTTGTAATCGTAGTCCTCTTCCGAAATAACCCCGTCGTCAACCAATTCGCGCAGGATGATAAGCTTGTTTTTTATCTTGCTCTCGCTGTGAATTTCTCTCGCGGAACTTGTCGGTTCAGGCTCTTTGGATACACCGGTATTGCTTAACCTTTCCTCCAACCTCTTCAGGCGAGTATCCAGTTCAGATGTACCCGTCTTTATCTTTTCATCAACCGTTCCTACCCTTTGGGCTACAGGCTGTTGGTACATTTCATCGGATAAGTCTATGACAAGCCAGTTCTCATGATCGGGTTCCAACCGTTGTCCAGACGATGGAACCAATTTCCAAAAACGGCTGTGGTTTATTGCCGCTGGATTTTCTTTCAACATCGTGTTTCTTTTCTTCTCCGACATGGCATCATTATATGTTTGAAACATATGAATGCGACTGAAGGCAATATTTAAGCTATGTTCCGAAATGAATAAAATGCAATAATTCTGCTGGTCGGTTAAAAGCATGCGTTCAGAATACGACGAGACGATAACAACCTGCGCAGGCGTTGCAACCGAAAATGCCTGTACAATCAAGGGAACTAATTTTTTTATTTCATCATCCTGAAAGACCCTCAGGTTCCCTTTCTTTTTCAACAACCCTCTTTCTTCATAATAAATATACGATAATGCATTCGTGATGACATTCCCCACTATTTCATAAGGATGGTTAAACTGGATACGACGGCTGTCCCTCTTGACAGGCAATTCTCCATGTTTTACGGTAATCATACCGTCTTGATACGTGTCCGCATGAATATTCCATAATCTGCAAGAAAACATCATGCAGATAAACCCTACAATCAAAATCGTCCTTTTCAATATGTGTTCTTTCACAAAATTATCCTATAATTTCTACGGACTCGGAAAGATAGCATACCTCGATCAACTCTATCCCAAAATCCTTGCCCATACCTTTTGCATTGTCCTTCGGAATAACGGCCTTTTTGAAACCCAATCTTTGCGCCTCTTTTAATCGGATTTCAATCTGGTTTACACTGCGGACCTCCCCGCCAAGCCCTACTTCTCCGATAAATATGGTGTCCGGAGATATTGCCTTCTCCTTAAAACTTGACGCAATCGTCATGGCAATACCGAGATCGGCTGCCGGTTCATCCACCTGAACACCGCCTACGATATTCACAAAAATATCCTGTCCACCCAGTTTCAATCCTATACGTTTTTCAAGGATGGCCAGAATCATCGAGACTCTATTATAATCAACACCGCTAACTTTTCGTTCTGGTATGCCAAAGTTTGCCCTTGTAACAAGCGCCTGTATCTCAACCAATAATGCGCGAGTTCCTTCCATGCACGAAATAATGGCGGAACCGGCGCTGATTCTTCTGCCTTGTGAAATAAAGATTTCAGAAGGATTATCTACCGGCTGCAATCCATTTTTTCGCATCTCGAAAATCCCGATTTCATCGGTAGAACCAAACCTGTTCTTGACCACCCTCAGGATGCGATAACACTGGAATTTTTCTCCTTCAAAATACAAAACCGTGTCGGCCATATGTTCCAATACTTTAGGACCGGCAATAATCCCCTCCTTGGTTACATGTCCCACAAGAAAGATGGCAGACCCCGTTGACTTGGCATTGAAGATCAACTCATGAGCACATTGACGCACCTGCGAAACTGTTCCCGGGGAAGATTCCAATTGCGGTTTATAAATCATCTGAATAGAATCAATCACGACGAGGGTTGGATGGGTGTTGTGAACATTTTCCAGGATAAAATCCAAATTCGTTTCTGCAACGACCAGCAAATTATCTGACAGGATGGATAACCTCTCAGCCCGAAGTTTGGTTTGAGCTACGGACTCTTCCGCTGTTACATAAAGAGTGGTATATCCTTTCTGGCTGATATACTGGCATACCTGTAAAAGAAGTGTGGATTTGCCTATTCCAGGCGTCCCTCCAACCAATACTGCCGAACCAACAATGAGTCCCCCGCCTAAAATTCTGTCAAATTCTTTCATCCCCGTCTCTATACAGGGACACTCAAGTAATTGTACATTTGTTATCGGCTGAGGCAGTTCACGATTGAGGGTAACTGATTTACAACCTAAACCGGCACCGGCACTCATTTCTTCAACAGTTGAGTCCCATTCGCCACAACCCCCACAGCGCCCGACCCATTTGAGGCTTTTCCAGCCGCAATGCTGACAAACATAAACCACACCGGTCTTGGTCATATCGATGAATGGTAAAAATTGTTATACTGCCGCTATCCCATAAAATAAAAAAGGGAAGAGTTCGACTCTTCCCTTTAATTATCTCTATTTGATTCGTCTCATTTATAGGCTACTTTCAGCATTTGCCAGCGCAGGTTCCGGACTCTCAACTACCTCATCAAAGACCAGTTTACCATCCTGTACCCGTGCCTTTACATGTTTCTTTCCTTCAAATCTACCCTGCAGTATTTCTTCTGAGAGAGGGTCTTCTAAATAATTTTCTATCGCCCTTCGAAGGGGACGTGCGCCAAAGTTTTGATTATACCCCTTCTCTATGAGAAAATCTAATACCTCGTCCGTTAAAGTTATGCTGATGTTGTAATTATCCAGCCTCTTTTTCACGTTCTTTAATTCAATTTCAATAATCTTCTTCAAATCCTCTTTATTCAGGGGTTTGAAGACGATGATATTGTCAACCCTGTTTATAAACTCTGGACGGAAGTGCTTGTCAACCTCTTTTTTTAGTTGCTCCTTCATCGCCTCGTAGGTATGTCCATCAGTCACCTTTTTAAAGCCTAAAGATGCCTGGTTTTTAATAACGTCAGCTCCAATATTGGAAGTCATAATAATGACCACATTGCGGAAATCTACGTGACGACCAAAACTATCGGTCAGCTTCCCGTCTTCCATAATCTGTAACAACATATTGAATACATCAGGATGAGCCTTCTCAATTTCATCCAGCAATACAACGGCATAAGGACGACGGCGAATCTTTTCTGTCAGTTGTCCCCCTTCTTCATAGCCGATATAGCCTGGAGGCGCGCCAATCAATCGGGAAATATTATGTTTTTCCATGTATTCCGACATGTCTATCTGGATAAGCGCTTCCTCTTCTCCAAACATAAATTTTGCTAATGACCTCGCAAGGTGAGTTTTCCCCACGCCCGATGGCCCTACAAATATAAACGATGCAACAGGACGATTCGGATTCTTCAAACCTGCGCGAGAACGACGTATTGCCTTGGCAATCGCCTTTGTAGCTTCCTCCTGACTGACCACCATCTTATGAAGTTCCTCTTCCATACGAAGCAGCCTTTTGGCCTCTGCAGATTCTATGCGTGTGATGGGAATTCCCGTCATTTTAGAAACGACCTCAGCGACAATTTCGCCATTCACAACGCCCTCAACCTCTGCGCGGGTTTCCCGCCATTCCTTCTCAATTGTTTCCTTTTTCTTTTTTAATTTGTCGGCTTTGTCTCTTAACCGGGCTGCCCTTTCAAAATCCTGAATTGCAACAGACTCATCCTTGTCTTTTTCCAGTTTATTGATTTCTTCTTCTATATGCCTCAGATCAGGCGGCTGTGTGGTCGCCTTGAGCCGTATCCTTGCACATGATTCATCAATCACATCAATCGCCTTGTCCGGAAGGAATCTTCCCGTTATGTAACGAATTGATAATTCAGTTGCTGCTTCTAATGCGTCATCTGTAATTTGTACCTTATGATGCGCCTCGTATCGATCGCGAAGTCCTTTTAATATTTCAATAGTCTCTGTCTTTGAAGGAGGTTCTACGACAATCGTTTGAAACCTTCTCTCAAGGGCGCCGTCTTTTTCAATATATTTTCTATATTCATCCAGCGTAGTAGCGCCAATACATTGGATTTCTCCCCGTGATAATGCGGGTTTCAAGACGTTAGATGCATCAATGGCGCCTTCAGCGCCGCCAGCGCCCACAAGGGTATGCAACTCATCAATAAACAGGATTATATTCTTTGCCCTTTTTACTTCTGACATTACCGCCTTAATACGCTCTTCAAACTGACCTCTGTATTTTGTGCCAGCCACCATCATTGCAAGGTCTAAGGCCACAATCCTGCGATCTCTTAATAGTTCAGGAATATTCCCCTGAACCACGGACTGCGCAAGACCTTCAACGATCGCTGTTTTTCCTACCCCTGCCTCGCCCAGCAAAACAGGGTTATTCTTGGTTCGGCGACACAACACTTGAATGACCCGTTCGATCACGTCCTGTCGTCCAATGACCGGATCAAGTTCATTTTCTCGCGCTTGCTGCGTAAGGTCCCTGCCGAAAGAATCCAATGCAGGGGTCTTTGATTTCCCCTTCTTTTCTTCTTTTTCCTGGCTAGCGCCACCCTGAACCGCTTCTGAACCTAACAGGCCAATAACTTCCTCGCGCACGTCTTCAAGTTTTACCCCCAGATTTAACAATACCTGGGCGGCGACACCTTCCTGCTCTCTGAGCAGTCCTAACAATAAATGTTCCGTTCCAATATAATTATGTCCTAAGGCCCGTGCCTCCTCCATCGCATATTCCAGCACCTTTTTTACGCGCGGGGTAAATGGTAACTGCCCAACCGAAACCAGGTCTGACCCACTCTGTACAATTTTTTCTACCTCCAGGCGTATTTTTTTTAACTCAATATCCAGGTTTTGTAAAACATTAGCGGCAACTCCGCTGCCTTCTTTCACCAACCCTAAGAGGATATGCTCCGTTCCAATATATTCGTGATTAAATCGCCGGGCCTCTTCTCGTGCAAGCGCCATAACCTTCCGAGCACGGTCAGTAAATCTATCAAACATAATAACACCTATCCTTTCAAACTTTTACTTTTCCAGGCGTTTTCTTACATACGATGCGCGAATAACATTCCTCTGTGTGGAATTCAATTCGCGCCCTTCCAGCTTTTGCAAGTGTCCCGGCAATGTGAGGATAAAAAGCTCATTTAATGTCTTCATTTCAATATCTTTAATTATTCCCAAATTAACTCCCATTCTGACCTGAGACAGCAGATGCATAATTTCTTCTGAAGAAATCAGCCGTGCAACCTTGAGCATGCCATACGACCGCCATACACGGTCCTCCAGCTGTTCACGACTTTCAGAAACGAGCGCCTTTCTCGCCATCCGCTCATAACTGGTAATCCTGGGAATCACACTTTCAATAATTTCAATAATTTCTGTTTCCGACTTGCCCAGGGTAAACTGGTTCGATATTTGATATAAATCCCCCGAAACCTGCGTCCCTTCACCATATAATCCCCTCACAACCAACCCGAGTTTCATAACCGCATTAAACACCTTTTCAATGTGGTGGGTCATTCCCAGCGCCGGCAGATGCAACATAACCGAGGCCCGCATCCCTGTGCCAACATTGGTAGGACAGGCCGTTAGATACCCAAACCGTGAAGAATAAGCATAATTTAATTTTTTCTCCAGTTTATTGTCGATTTCATCAATCGTTTTCCACGCCTCTTTTAGTTCAAATCCAGAGCGAATTACCTGTATCCTTAAATGATCTTCTTCGTTCACCATGAGACTGACGGTTTCCGACTTACCAAAGGCAACGCCCCTCTCACCCTCTCCTCCGGCATGCTCCCTGCTGATAAGGTGTCGTTCTACCAAAAAAAGCCTGTCAACAGGCGTAATATCCGCAAGGTTCAGATAACAAAGATCCTGGGAAATATCGGAATCTTTAATCTTGTCCCTTATGATCTCTTCGAGTTCTTTTTTTTGCTTTACATTGGCTCTCGAAAGAAAGGGAAACCGCGCCACATTCCTTGCTAAACGAATCCTGCTGCTAATGACGATGTCTGACTCCGGACCTGTCCCTCTGAGCCATTCACCGGTATTATCAGCAAGATCACTAATCTTCATCGTTGTCGCCTGAGAGCTCATAAATTTTATCCCTCAACTCAGCAGCCCTTTCGTAATCTTCTTTTTCCACGGCCTTGTTCAGTTCACTCCGTAACTGCATGAGTTCATTCTTCTTTATCAATTCTTTCCCTGCCCTTGAAGGCACTTTTCCAACATGCTGGGTACTGCTGTGCATTTTTTCCAATAATGGAATTAACCCTTTTCTAAAAATGGTATAATCCATCGCGCAGCCCAAACGACCATGTGAGCGGAATTCTAAATAAGACAACCCGCACACGGGACAAACAATCTTGGACATCTCATTTATTTCAGGCGCTACCTGATTAATGAGACTCGTCAATATCTCAGTAGGCGAAGGTATTTTTGTAAGATGTGTATTGATGCTCTGTGCGCACTCTTCACAGAGATGCCGTTCCTTCTTCACGGTGCCGACGATCTCTGTTAAATGCACTGTCGCATGCTTCTTATTACATGATTCGCATTTCATTGCTCGTTACTCCGCTGAAACTCAAGACTAAACTCAATCATCGTTTTTCCCATTTTAACACATCCATAACTTTTCCTAAAGAACTTTTTTCAGATAATATTTCCTCTCGAATCCTATTTTCTCTTTCCAGACAATCCATACCATAGTTAACTCTTCCGTCGGCTTCCGCTAACGGTATCACCATCAATCCATCGTCATCTCCAATAATCCAATCTCCCGGATTAATCTGAATTCCGGATATCTGGATTGGTATATTAATCTCACCAAACCCTTTGGGCTCGCCCGCATTCGGCATCACCATTTTTGTAAAGGCGGGAAAATTTAATTTTCTGATTTCCGCAATATCCCGTATTGCTCCATGAATTACCACGCCGCTTATTTTTTTTTGCAATGCACTGTGAGTTGCCAATTCCCCCCAAATTGCAGGCCCAACTCCCCCGGCATCAATTACGATAACATCTCCTTCTTTTGCAATATCTATGGCCTCGACGGGTTTAGCCCAATCACCGGGAAACGTCCTTACCGTTACTGCATTCCCTATTAATTTAATATTTTGATATATCGGATAAAGTCCTGTGATACTTTCAGCGCGATGCCCGGCATCCGAAATGTTTGCCGTCGATAGCTTCGTTAATGCTTCCCGAATTCCTTCGCGTGTCACTCTTTTAAACAGCGCTGTATCTACCTTTCTATTCTCTTTGATAGCAGTTTTGATACTCTCCGCTGCGATTTTTGCGTTCTTTGATTTGCTGATATAACCGCCCACAATGACAATACTCGCCCCGGCGTTTACCGCTTCGATCACATTCTCAGAATTGATACCACCCGCAACCGCAACAGGGATTTTTACCTTACTGCACATGTGTTGCAAGGCACTGAAAGGTGTTTTCCCATGCATTTGATCATCTATGGCAGTATGAACGGCTATATAATCAGCGCCCCATTTTTCTATATCGGCAACGCGCTCCCCGACTTTAGCGCTATTTATAAAGTCTACGCAGACTTTTATACCGTAATTTTTCCCTGCCTGTATGCATTCCTTGATAGTCGAATCAGGGGCATCTCCCATCACAACGGCAATATTTGCGCCGGCTTTGGCTGCCATTTCCATTTCGGCGCGACCGGCATCCATCGTCTTCATGTCCGCAAGCAAGGTTACTCCGGGAAATACTTTTCTCAAATGGCGTACCGCATTCATCCCCTCGCTTTTAATAAGAGGGGTGCCTATCTCCAGCCAATCAGCGCCTCCCTCAATCGCCTCCTCAGCAACCTTTACCGCCCTGTGAAGGTCAACGAAATCAAGGGCTACTTGTAATATTACCGCCATTATTTGTACTCAATTGTAAAAGAGCTTTTATTCGAAATAGGTTGCGCCACAACGCTCAGATTCCCAGGTCGTAACCCTGGATACCTTCACCTCTGGTGGTAAGGTATTTTTTAACTCGTCATAGAGTATTTTAGAAAGATTTTCTGTAGTTGGATTTAAAACCTTAAAATCTGCAAGTTCATTCAAATAGGTATGGTCAAACTTATTCATTATTTCGCCAACAACTCTTTTCACCTCTCTAAAATCCATAACCATACCCAACTTGTCCAGCTTTTCAGCCTTTAAGACGACCTGAACTTTCCAGTTATGCCCGTGGAGCTTTTCGCATTGCCCTTTATATTCACGGAGGTTATGCGCTGCAGAAAAATCAGTTTCAACGACAAGTTCAAACACACCTATGCACCAAAAGAGGCTCTATTTTTATTATATTACAGGTAAGTCAACAAAAAATCTTATCACTGACGGAAATAAAAGTCAAGGGATTTCTGATTGTTCATATAGGCTTAAACGCTCATTATAAAAAAACATAGGATAATTTTATACCTGCCAAACTCCCCTATTTTCTTTTGAATTGTTTTTGTAAATCATCCAGAGAAAAATACAGGGTCGTTGGTCTGCCATGCGGGCAATTATTTGTATATGCATTTATACTCTTTTTCTTTTCCAGAAGCTCTTCTATCTCTTGAGGTTCTAACCTTTGTCCAGCCTTGACAGCGCCTCTACACGCCATGACATTGATGAGTTTGTTTAAAATCTTATCTTTGCCCTTTAGAGAATCTTCTGCACCCAACTCTGCCAGCAGGCTTTCTACAAATTCCTTTGCATTTAAATGCTTTAAAATCTGCGGAAAAGCACGGACCACTATCGTATGCTGTCCAAACTCCTCAACCTCAAGTCCCAATGTTCCCAAATATTCCTTCAAACTGATAATGCTAAAAAAATCCTTAGGACTCAATTCTATCATCTCCGGTATCAGCAAGCGTTGACTGAGCGATTTGGAAGCTTGCAAGCTCCTTTCTATTTCGTGATATAAAATTATTTCATGCAAGGCGTGTTGGTCTATGATATTCAATCCACCCTCTGTCTCCTCGATTATAAAGGCATTGTGAATTTGGAAGCACATCCTCCTCTTTTTATTACCAATTTCGGCACTAAAGACTTTTTCTTTCTCTTCTGCTTTTTTATTTGCCTGAATATCGTTATACAACCCCGCATTTTCCCCATCTGCCTTTCCAGGGGAAAACCGTTCCCACAAAGATTTTTTTATAAGATCAAACTCCTCCCCCCCTCCCGCTTCTCTTTCCAATCCCGGTATGGGAGATGGAGCGCTAATAGTTTTCGTTGCTGACTTATTCAAACCCTCTTTTAACGCAGAGAAGACATAATTATAAATTGCGCTGGTATTTCGAAAACGCACCTCGATTTTTGTCGGATGGACATTCACGTCTACCTCAGACGGCTCTACCTGTAAAAACAAGAAGACAATCGGATACCGCTTATGCATCAATTTCCCATGGTAAGCCTCGTTAATAGCGCGAAAGACAGCGCTGTCCTTGATATAGCGACCATTTAAAAATATAAATTGCATCCTTGCATTACCTTTATCAAAAAAGGGCGGGGCAATATATCCGGAAAGGGTAAACATCTCTTCCCTGAGAAATATGGGAATGAGATGTTTTCTCATCTCTTCGCCAAAAAAAGTCGCAATCCGTTCTGCGGTATCCTGAACCGTTGGCAGATTAAACACCGTCCTGTTGTTATGCATAAGCGTGAAATGAATTGCCGGATAGGACAGCGAAAATTTTGTTAGCACCTCTGAAATATAAGCCATTTCCGTGGGTATCGACTTCAAAAATTTCTTACGGACAGGAGTGTTAAAAAACAGTTCCCGCACCTCAACCTGTGTACCTTCTGGGGCACCCCTTTCCTTAACTTCCCCTAGAACGCCCCCATCAATCTTTATTTCTGTCCCATTCATAGCCCCTTTTACCCTGGAGATGATGCCGGCGTGTGAAACGGCTCCAATACTCGGCAGCGCCTCTCCTCGAAAACCCAATGTATGCACGGCAAATAAATCGTCTGCATTTTGAAGTTTGCTCGTGGCATGGCTTTGAAATGCAAGGGCAAGGTCATCTGCATCCATTCCAATACCATCGTCTGAGACCCGTATCAATTTTCGCCCCCCATCTTCCAAATAGGTATCGATTCTCGATGCCAGGGCATCAATCGCATTCTCAATCAACTCTTTTACGACAGATGCCGGACGGTCTATCACCTCACCTGCAGCAATTTTATTAATTACAGATTCTGGAAGAATCTTGATTTGTGACATAAAAACGTTTCCCTTTTAAAACAACTAATTTATTTATATTTTTTTTAAATTTATGTTATAGTATTTTAGTTGTAAAAATCAAAATATATGTCATATAAAAAATGCAAAATTTAATAGACAACTATAACATATATTTTACAAAAGGAGGAGGGAGAAAATGATAAAAAAATATTGTACTTTTGCGGGTTGGTTTTTATTCGTAACAGGCATCCTTGCCGTTGGCGTTGAAAGAGGATATAGTGATGATTTGTATAAAGCGAGTTTAACTGGCGCTTCGTCATCTTATAGCAATGAAGTTGAAGCAAAGATTAGTATAAAAGACAACGGCAAAGTGGAATTATCCATAAAAGGATTACGGTCTTCTTCCGATAATGAACTGCTTAGCCAAAACAGTACTCTCGTAATTGAAACAGAAGTCAACGAAAGCGCCAAAACATATTCTAAATCATTCACGATTACCGATGGAAAAGCCGAAGAAGAATTTACCCTTGAAGACCTTAGTAAAGATGACAAACTTGAAATTCTAAGTGTAACAGTTAATAAAGGGACGTCCACAACGCCTACGCCAACAGTCACTATATCGCCAACACCGACCGGTACTGCAACCGCTACTCCGACTGTAACCGCATCACCAACACCACCCGTTACTCCAACAGGTACGGGAACAACACCCATTGCCGCTCATGCACACATACTTAATGCATCTGCGGAGACAGACGATGCAATTCTAGTCCCGGGCGGCATAATCTCGGAGTCTACAACAGTGGCAACACCAACACCGGTTACTTCGCCAACTGCTACAGCATCACCTACGGCAACGCCATCAGTGATTACTGCAGATGTTTCTATAAAACCCGAAACCATCAATCTGAAGAGTAAAGGTAAATTTAAGGCATTCATTGAGCTTCCTTCGACTTATAGTGTTGAAGATATCGAGCTGGATACCGTTGAGTGCAATGGCGCACAAGCCATCGACGGAAAGACTGATGATCACGATCGATTTATTGCTACATTTGAAGTACAGGATTTAGAGTTAGAATCAAAAAACTATAAGAATGAAAAGGTAACACTTACCGTAACAGGTGAGCTAACAGATGGTACGAAATTCCAGGGAAGTGATGAGATAAAAATAAAGGGCAAAGGAAAGAAACACGACGACGATGATGATAATGACGACCATGGAAAAAAGAAGCATGATTAAGCATGAATAATGCTGTTTATAAAAAAGGGAGGCTTTTTGGCCTCCCTTTTTTGTTTCTGTGTGTTAAAATTTAGTATAAAAATGAATAGCCGTCGGCTGTGGTTTCTCTGATCCCTCCGCGTTCTCGGCGGTGAACTATTACCAAATATCCTCTCAAAGGACCTTGATGGTATTCAGATGAATGATGTCAAAAAAGATATCGTGGTCAATGACGTACTTGAATCAGAAATTCAGAAATGCGCCAAGTGCGGCAAATGCCGCTCGATCTGCCCTGTTTTTCTGGAAACCGGCAACGAATCTATGGTGGCGCGAGGCCGCATCAGCCTAGCCGAGTCTTTACGAGACGGTGAAATTTTTCATACTGAATTATTGAGGGATTACCTCCTCTCCTGCAAGAAATGCCTTCGATGCTCCAGCATCTGCCCCTCGGGCGTAGATTATGACCTGATTATCCAGACCATGCTCGACGATGTGGCAAAACACATTGGGATATGGTTTATACCCCGGATGATATTCAGATTGTTTTTAACCCGGAGATGGCTGTTTAACGTACTCCTGAAGGCTGCCAGTTTATTTCAACGTTTAGTGCCGTTAAAGCGACATGGCACCATGAGACATCTGCCCTTCATGTTTATGGGCGGCAGATGGATTCCACCACTGGCAAAAAAATCAGCGCTAAACAAATATCGCAATACAAGAAAGATAACGAATCCAAAGATGAAAGTGGGATTTTACGTGGGTTGTCTCATGAACTACGTCTATACCGACATTGCTGATGCAGTAATCGAAGTATTAAATCATCTGGGGGTTGAGGTGGTTGTCCCTCCAGGACAGTTGTGTTGCGGCATTCCCGCCCGGTCATTGGGTGATGTAAAAACAGCGCAGAAACTGGCGGAAATAAATGTGAAGGTGTTTGAGAAAGCCAATGTCGATTTTATCGTCAATGCCTGTGCCACTTGTGGAAGGACACTGAAAAAGGACTATCCCCGTATCCTGGGTGATCGTGCCTTAAAATTCACGGATAAATTATACGACATATCCGAGTTTATTGAAAAATATTTTGCATTCGAAACAAAGGCGCTGAATACAAAGATTACATACCATGATCCGTGTCATCTCTATTGGGGCCAAAACATTTCAAAACAGCCGAGGAATATTCTGAGCCGTTCTGCCACGTTTCAAGAGATGGAAACACCGGAACGATGCTGTGGTGGAGGCGGGGTGTTTAATTTATTACACTACGACCTCTCCATGAAGATTGGGGAGTACAAGGCAAAGGCTATTGAGAAAAGCGGCGCAGAGGTTGTAGCAACGGGCTGTCCGGGATGCCGGCTCCAAATCGAAGACCTCCTCGCTGCACGAAGTTCTCAGGTTAAATGCACACACACCATCCAGGTGTTACGGGACGCATTGCTCTCATCCACGTGACAGCTTCTGCCTACCAAGCTATGGTAAAACGGGCATGAATACTGGTTTACTGTTGTGTTTGTTTCAAGTGGAGTAGGATGGGTTAAACGAAGTGAACCCATCAAAACCGTTCAATCGGCTCAGAACGTTCAAACCGATTGTTGGGTGCGCACTGCTTCACCAAACTACAAGACTCAGGAAGTTTATTGCAGAAGATGGGGATAAAGTGGATTTAGCTGTTATCAGAAAGCAGACAAGATTAGGCAAGCCTCTTGGGGATAGAGGATTTTCAAGATGCTTTTTCAAGACGTTCCGCTACCCAGACCTTGATAATGGATTGACGAGGCACACCCAAACGTTTTGCCTCTTTATCCAACAAGTGGATCATCCATAAAGGGAAATCCACGTTTACTCTTTTCTGTTCCTGCTCGGGTCTTCTCGCCTTTGATAGATCGAGATATTTAGAAATATCCACACCTTTGTCAAAACTCTTATCGAATTCTTTAGCCTTCATATATATCAACCTCCTCTTTCCTGGAACGCCGTACCGAAATAATCCTTATCTTTTCACCCCGATAGGTGATAACCCCAGACCAATGCTTTCCTGAAATCTTTCCGATTACCAAAAATCTGAGTTCATCATTGGTTTTTACAGGAACCTCAATAAAATCAGGATCGTCCCAAAGTGCCTGTGCCTCGTAAAAGTCGATCCCATGCTTTTCCTTATTACGCTTGCTTTTTTGGGGATCGAATTCAAACTCCATAGTATAAAAATTATACCTTTACTACTCCTGTTGTCAATTTAATATTTTTTTAAGATTCGAACGGTGGGCTTCATCCGCGCGGCGGTGAACTAACGATTCCTTCGCGGGAAAGACGTAGTTATACTTGCTTATTGCCTCCCTATTCGATAAAGGCGAGATCTCCAGCTACAGGAAGTTTATTGCAGGAAATGAGGATAAAGTGGATTAAGATGTTATCAGAAAGCAGACAAGATTAGGCAAGCCTCTTGGGGATAGAGGATTTTTAGAGATGCTTCCTAAGAAATTAGGTTACAAGTTAAAATTTAGATCTAAAGGTAGACCAAAAAGGGATATGTTCCTAAATAATTCCCTATGTATCTGATGATTCAGGAACTACTGTGAAATTATATTTTAAGTTCACGCCGAATATCTCCACTCGACTCTTTGATTCCTTTTGAAATATCAATCCATATTATACCTTGTATGTCAGACGGAAGCTCAATAGGCCCTTTATGAAGAACTATAACTCTGCCAGATTTCCTTCCAAATTGACCATAGAAAAAACCTAACTCAAATATCACATTTTGCCTACTTCTTCTTTTATCATCTTCCTTTACATTTCGAACGATGTCATCGGGCGTCATTAGGACAAAGACATAATCCACCGATGAAGCAAAATCCTCAAATTTTTCAACTATCGTTCTTCCACTGCTTGGTTCATCGCGGAGCACAATCGGTTTTTGCCAATTCAAAGTATTTTGAATATAATCCTTCAATTCTATCAATGCATGTTCATCATGTCCGTGTACTATAAAAACTCTAGGTTTAACCTCCCTTATGATACCTATTTTTTGTAAACAATATTTTAATGCTCCGGGACCATCCTCCTTCGAAAAGAATAGAATTCCATTGTCTCTTGCCCAGCTTTCACCCTCGAAACTGCCAAAATAGCCAGAAAAAAGAATAATAGGAAAATTAGGTACTTTTTGCCTAAATCTTCTTGCAAGTGCAACTCCAGAGAGATATCCAGCCCGTGACTCTCTAAGAGAAATTCCAGTAATATCCGGATCGTTGGGGAGCATTATATCTATGATTGCTGCAGCATATAATGGAATGTTAGAAGAAAGTGCCTCTTGTGTGCTATTAACCAAAGTAGCCTCTAAACCAAAGTCCATAAGCACTTCTTTTAATCTTTGAGCGTAAAAATTATCATCTTCAACAATGAGTATTGGCATCAATTTTTAAAATGAAATAATTCCTTTTGCCTTTGATTCAATAAGTTTTGACGCTACGTCTAAAGATGTTTCCCCTTTTCTTAGATAAAGGACACCTCTTTTTTTAAGGTCATTAATAGTTTGCTGCTCTCCTATGACAGAAAGACATATTATTTGCATATTTTGATATTTATTTTTGAGCATTTTGATAAATTCAATGCCGGTTCTTGATGATTCAATATTTGGAAAATCTGGTCCTGCTGACATCATGATATCTGTCACAATAACTTCAAATTTTTCCTGATCCAGTAACCGGAAGGCTAAACTCATATCAGTTGCAGTCCGACAAATAAAACCTCTCCCTTCCAATTTTAAACGAAGTGCCTCGGTACCCCATGGTTCGTCATCAACAAAAAGAATTTTTATTTGTTCCTCTTTCATTTAAAGAGATTCCCTAGGAAGTGAAGTTTGAATTTTGAAATTTTTTCTTTGGTCTCGAGTGAAACGCTTCCATTATGCAACTCCATTATTCGTTTGACAAGATAGAGACCGAACCCTGTTCCCGCTGGAACCTTATCAACAGCCTGTTTCCCTCTATAACCACGTTCAAATATGCTTTTTACCTCTAGCGGATTAATAGGAATCCCACAACTTGTTATTGATAAACAAATACCTTCCTTTTCTTTTTCAGCTCTGATGATAATGGAGGTATCCACATCAGAATACTTAACAGCATTTTCTAAAATATTTGAGATGGCTTGTGCCACCAAGTTTTTCTCGATTGATACTGTTTTTCTGCCTATCGCATTTTTAAAAGTATCATCTTCTACAATTATTTTCTTCTTAGATTCAAAAGCTTGTGGTTGAAAATCATTTGCAAGATTTATCGCTAACCGCAGGATATCAACTTCCTGAGGCTTTTCTCTGAATTTTCTTAAATCGTGATCTACCTCCAAATTAGACATTAAAGTAAAATTCTTTATTAAATGAACCAAAATTGTTGCCTGAGAATAAACTGATCTTAATAAATTATGCTTTCGAGCTATAGGTACATCTTCATCCTTTAGGGCTTCTATACTCCACTTGATAGCATTCAAAGGTGCAGTAAGCTGATGGGCTACATTTTGAAGATACTGAGAGCTTTCACTTTTAACCTTTTTAAGTTCTTTCTCAAGTTCCGCAATTCTTGTTTTTAGTGTTTCTTCTGACATTTTTCAATTTATCTCCAAACCTAGCACGAGGGTTAATAGGAACACATCCTGTTTTTGGTGTGAAAATGATATGCATAATAAATCACGCCAATCATGCCACCAATAGTAAGGATAGTAGCTACAGAATATCCCCACCACATAGTTGTGTAAGGTTGGGTTGGTTAAAGCGCCTATTGCAGGTAAATTGTCATTCTGAGAAGCGAAGCGACGAAGAATCTCATTCTACAAACTATGGGATTCTTCACTCCCGTTGGTCGTTAAGAATGACACCCCACGCAACTTAAAGGCTATTGTACTCTACATCTCCCTGTTCATCACAACAGCTTCTCTGCAATCTGGATGGCGTTGAGGGCGGCGCCTTTTCGAATATTATCGCTCACAATCCACATATTGATTCCATTATCAATGGATTCGTCTTCACGGATACGACCTACAAAAACTTCGTCTTTGCCTGCGGCATCCGTGGCTAGTGGATATAATTGATTGGCAGGGTCATCCACCAATTTAACACCCGGCGCCGTTGAAAGAAGCTTTTTTACTGCTGCTGCGGTAATTTTCCTCTCTGTTTCTATATTTACGGACTCGCTATGACTCCGGACAACGGGTACACGCACGGTTGTTGCAGTCACCCGAATGCTGTGATCACCCATGATCTTTTTCGTCTCGTTCACCATCTTCATCTCTTCGGATGTATAGCCATTGGGCATAAACGCATTGCTCTGGGGAATCTGAGGTAAGACATTAAAGGCTATCTGGTGCGGAAACAAGTTTCTCTGAAAAGTCCCCTTCCCTGAAAGAATGCTGGAAGTCTCTTTTTGTAGTTCATCAATAGCCTTAAGCCCTGCGCCGGACACCGCCTGGTATGTCGAGACAACAACCCTCTTTATCCGGGCGGCATCATGGATGGGTTTTAAGGCAACCACCATCTGAATTGTTGAACAATTGGGATTGGCGATCACACCGCGATGCTTCGCAATATCCTGTGGATTCACCTCTGGCACTACCAGAGGCACGTCATCATCCATCCTGAAGGCGCTGGAATTATCCACGCAAATAGCCCCCCTTTCAATGGCATAAGGCACATATTCCCTGCTGATGCTGGCACCAGCGCTAAAGAGGGCAATTTTTATCCCTTGGAATGAATGTTTGGTCAATTCCTGTACCGTATAATCAGCCCCGCAGAATCGCATCTTTTTCCCGGCAGAACGTTTCGAAGCCAACAATCTCAACTCCTTTATGGGAAACTTTCTCTCTTCAAGTATCCGGAGAAATTCCTCACCTACAGCACCCGTCGCACCCACCACCGCCACATTTACAGCCATCTTTACCAAAAACTCCTTTCATCGCAAAAAACAGCCACATTCACCGCAGAGGCGCAAAGAACGCAGAGGAAAAGACCTGAAGGTGAGAAACTGTAATGAAGGGAAGTTGAGAACATAATCTTTCAACCTTTCAACTTTTCATGCCCCTGATTTCTCTGCGTTCTTTGCGCCTCTGCGGTGAACTATTGCCTTTATTTAATACGTATTAAAATATTATCCTGAATTGCCTCTTTCTTCCGCACGTCCGCTATCTCAGACAAAAACCGCAGGGCATCCGTATAATATCCCGCCGTTGGTTTTAAGCCAGGTACAAATTGAAGCCAGTATTGATTTTCCAAATGCATAAACAATTCCCGAACATACTTGCTGAATATGGATGCCAGCGCCACTGCCATACAGGTGTCTTCACCTTTTTCCACAAAGGATATTTCCATTTTCCTTTGATCATCAACCACTTCGTACGTTGACACCTTGGCGCCTTCCTTTAAAATTTTTACATCTACTTTGTGTAAAAATCCTTTCAGTAGTTCGGCATAATTGTTTCTGCCGCCCTGCTTGTCAACAATCAGGCTTATATTACCTTTAAAATTATTCCACAGCCTGGAGATAAGCGCTGCACAATTATTAAACAAGACAACGGACTTGTTATCCGTTGCTTTTACCCACTCATTAAACTCCTGAACCGTGACCACACAACTGCTTGCATAGCAAAACTTCACACCTTGCTTATCCAACGCATACTTTAACAAATCAGCATAATTTAAGACGGCAGAAATGTTTGTTGCTAAAGGTAAAGGATAATCCTTTTCGGCGTACCACGGGTATCCAGCAATAGTCTCAGGATGGTGACACAACAAATTCTTCAGCAGTTGATAAAATGACGTGGTTTTTAAATCCTTTGACCATAGGAACGAAAGAGCGGCGTTTTCCAATGGTTTTAAGCCTTTTTGGGCATTATACAATTTTTTACTATCGCGAATGGTCAGCCGCTGTCCCTTGCCTTTCATGTCATTTGAAATGGCGTCGTTCAGTAAATCCCACAAAGAACAATTGGCCTTTTCATCTGGCACATCAAAGGCAGTGATAGTAATCACCATAGGTCCGAGCAAAGGACCATATCCAGCCTCATCTATACCTGCTATGATAGTCATAATTAAAGCCGTTTAAAACAGGTGTATTATATCGCTTTATGGGTGAAAGTCAAAACGAAACTAAGCCATTTCATTTCCCTTGACAATATTCTAAGTAAAAAATATAATTTTCGTAGTATATTAAATTAATCAGGCAAATATTTCTTATAGAACGAGGCTTCAGGCCTCGTTTAATTTTTGAGAACAGAAAAAGATGAGGATTCTCAGGGCATGGGAATGTAATATAGGCAGGGAAATTGTAAAACTCAAACAACAATTAAGCCTCCTGGATGGCCTATCAACTAATCACAGGAAGACGGTACTCAAGATCATAAATGACGTCCGGAATCTGGGTGATAAGGCCATCGTAAAATATGGCAAATGTTTTGATAAGGTTTCTCTTTCGCCTGATGAATTCAGAGTAAAAGACAAAGAAATTGAGGATTCTTACAAAAAAATTTCCCTCCCTTTTGTAAAGTCCATTCAACGGGCTATCAGTAATATAAGGGCGTATCAGGAACATATAAAAATCCGGAACGTCGGTCCATTAAAGGCAAACGGCATTGTACTCGATACCTTGTATTCTCCTGTAGAAAGTGTGGGGGTGTACGTTCCTGGCGGCGCAGCTTCGTATCCATCCACCGTATTGATGAATACTGTCCCGGCAAAGGTAGCAGGTGTAGATAGGATAATAATGACCACACCTCCCGCCAAGGATGGAACTATTCCACCAGAAAGACTGGTAGCGGCAAGGGAAGCGGGTGTGAACGAAATATACAAGGTAGGAGGCGCCCAGGCTGTTGCTGCCCTTGCTTTTGGCACGGAAACCATTCCTAAGGTCGATAAGATCGTAGGACCGGGAAACATTTTTGTTACGCTTGCAAAAAAAGAGATATTTGGATATGCTGGCATCGATATGCTGGCAGGGCCCAGCGAGGTATTGATTATAGCCGATGACAGAGCAAATCCTTCGTTTGTGGCTTCTGACCTGTTGTCACAAGCAGAGCACACACCCGGTATCTCAATACTGATCACTTTCTCAGAATCATTGGTGAAACAGGTGGAAACAGAGTTAAAGCAACAAATTTCCAAACTCAAACGGCATGAAGATACCAAAAAGTGCCTTGATAAATTCGGCGTCATTATCCTGACAAAAAACATTGACGAATGCGTTGAAATTGCCAATGCACTAGCTCCTGAACATTTGCAGATTATGACGCAAAATCCCAGGACTGTCCTATCAGGCATCAAACACGCCGGTGCAATTTTTTTGGGCGCATACACACCTGTCGCATTGGGTGATTATATCGCAGGGCCATCCCATGTGCTTCCCACAAGCGGGACGGCGCGTTTTTCGTCGGGATTATCGGCAAATGATTTTCTGAAGAGGTCGAGCGTAATAACTTATTCAAGGTCGGCTCTTAAGGAAGCTTATAAAGATGTCGCAGAAATTTCAGAGGCTGAGGGCTTGGATGCGCACACACAGTCCGTTCAAATCAGACTAAAAGGAGCACGTTCTTGAGTTATTTTCGGGATAATATTGAAAGGATGTCGGGATATATACCGGGTGAACAGCCGAAAGACGGTATCTACATAAAGCTCAATACCAATGAGAATCCGTATCCACCTTCTCCAAAGGTCTTAAATGCCGTTAAAGAGGCGGTGAACGATAACCTTCGTCTTTACCCAGACCCTACCGTAACTGCTGCCAGGATAAAAATCGCTGAAACGTTGGGTACGAAGCCAGAATGGGTCATGGCCGGAAACGGTTCAGACGACTTATTATCTATCATCATACGGAGTTTTGCAGGACCGGGCGACAAGGTAGTTTTTCCGTATCCCTCTTACATGCTTTATAAAACACTTGCCGAACTGCAGGACGGGAATGCCTGCGCACTGGAATTCAACGAAGATTATTCCCTTTCCGATGATTTTATCGTAGCAGATGCAAAGGTCACGTTTATCGCAAACCCAAACTCACCATCGGGAACGATGGTTCCTCACAGCAAAATATCAAAGATCGCATCTGCCATAGATGGCGTACTCGTCGTCGATGAAGCATATGCCGACTTTGCGGAAGATAACTGCCTCAGCCTCGTTAAAGAACACGATAACATCCTCATCCTGAGAACACTTTCGAAATCATATTCTTTAGCGGGCATCCGTCTGGGTTTTTGTATTGCCCAGGAATCGCTTATTCAGGGAATGATGAAGGTTAAGGATTCATATAACGTTGACCGGCTCAGCATTGCCGCCGTTGTGGCAGCACTTGATGACCAAAAAAGCATGATGATGCATGTTGAAAAAATAAAAGACACAAGAATCTATCTCACGAAATCTTTGCAGGATATGGGATTTTTTGTATATCCCTCTCAAACCAATTTCGTACTGGCTCGGTGCATGAAAGGGGTTTCTGCTCATCATTTATATCAAACATTAAAATCACGAAAAATACTGGTAAGATATTTTAATCTGAGGCGACTTGACGACTGCCTGCGCATTACCATTGGAACAAGGGAAGAAATTGACACCTTGCTAAAAAATCTAAAAGAGCTTGTCGATACAAAAAAACATACAAAAATAAGGGACGCCTGTTGTCACTGAACAAATCCGAGATTTGTAAGGGCAATTCATGAATTGCCCTTACACAATTTTAATTCAATTAACTATAAACAAAAAAATCCCATGACAAAACGAACGGCCACGATCAATAGAAAGACAAAGGAAACACAGGTCGAACTAACGATCAACATCGATGGAAATGGAAACAGCAGCATCAACTCCGGCGTCGGTTTCTTAGACCACATGCTTGACCTGCTTACCAAACATGGACTGTTTGACCTGACAATCAAGGCAAGCGGTGATCGTATCGTAGATGATCACCATACGGTAGAAGACGTGGGAATATGCCTCGGACAGGGAATAAAAGAGGCATTGGGAGATAAAAAAGGAATTCGGCGCTTTTCCAATGCAAGCGTCCCCATGCAAGAGACACTCGCCAATATTGCGGTAGACATCAGCGGAAGACCCGCATTAGTATATAATGTAGCATTTCATACTGCAAAGATCGGGAATTTCGATGCCGAACTTGTCGAAGAATTTCTGAAGGCATTTACTGCAAATGCAGGCATCAACCTGCACGTGAACGTCCCATACGGCACGAATGCACATCACATAGCAGAGGCCATATTTAAAGGGCTGGCCAAGGCGCTGGAAGAAGCCGTTCGGTATGACGAGCGCATAAAAGATGTCCCATCGACAAAAGGAATACTTTAAAGGTAAAGGAACTTTTTAATGTTAAAAAAATCTATCACTTTTTTTGCGTTACCGACATTCATTCTTTTCTTGCTAACGATCTTCCTATCGACATCACTTTATGCCCAAGTTGCCGATACACCCTGGCCTATGTTCAGGCATGACTTGCAGCACACAGGGAGAAGCCCGTACGGTAGCATTCAAAAACCTATCGTTAAATGGACGTTCCAAACGCAAGGACCTGTTACTTCCTCTCCTGCCATTGGTGAAGATGGTACAATCTACTTTGGCTCAAAAGACAATAAATTCTACGCTATCACTCGAGACGGCAAGCTTAAGTGGGCTTTCGAAACGCAAGGGGAGGTTGAATCATCACCCGCTATCAGAAAAGATGGAACCATTCTCTTTGGATCATGGGATAGTCATCTTTATGCACTGAACTCTGATAGTAGTATACGCTGGAAGTATAAATCCGAAGGCGGCATCATCTCCTCCCCGGCTATCGCACCTGATGGTACAATTTATTTTGGATCGTGGGATAAGAAACTCCACGCCATTACCCAGGACGGTAAGTTAAAATGGACGCAAAAGACTGCCGATCATATTATGTCGTCTCCTGCTATAGCCCCGGATGGCATGATTTACTTTGGTTCTGGAGATTACTATTTGTTTGCAATGAAACCAGAAGGCAACGCTGTTTGGAGTTTTGGCACCAGATACCTTTTAGACGCATCTCCTTTGATAGCGCCCAATGGAAATATTTGCATTGGTTCTGAAGATGCTAAATTTTACGTCTTTCGTTCTGATGGACAGGTAGAATGGTCATTTGATACCCTGTATGACATTGATTCTTCTGCTGCTATGGATGCGAATGGAAACGTATACTTTGGTTCTGGTAATAATAGCATATACGCCTTCACACCCAACGGAAAACTGAAGTGGTCTTTTGAAACAGGCGCCTCTGTTAGTTCTTCTCCGGTAATCGGGGCAGATGGTACAATCTACGTCGGTTCCAGAGACAAAAAGCTGTACGCCTTCAATCCTGATGGAAATCTGAAATGGATATTTGAAACGGGAGATGCCATAGAATCATCGCCTTCCATAGATGTCGACGGCACCATCTATATTGGCTCTAACGACGGGAAACTTTATGCAATAGGCGAGGCATCAAGTAACAACTAACGGAGTATGTTGCCTCAGACTAATAAAAAACAAAAGACTATAAACCCTCTCCTTGGTCTTTCATCTTTCATTGCTTCAAAACTTCGGTAATTCAGAATCTCAGACAAATAAAAAGGGCCAGTTTATTATTACTGGCCCTTTTTATAAAAACTTTTAAACTAGCACTCTTCTCTACGACTATCATCAAGAGTGTTACATAGTGCTACAATTACGACCTCATCTTCACCTTGATATCCTTAATCTCTTCGGGTGACCCACCGGCCCGTGGCAACTCACCAGCGCCAGAACCGCCCTTTATAGCCTCCATCCTCTTCGCACCCCTTTCATCCATCGCATTAGCGAACCAGTAGAGGAATGTGACGAAGAATGCACCACCCACAATATTGCCAAGGGTAACAGGGACAAGGTTCCATCCAAACATCTTACCCCATGAAATCGCTTCCGGATCGTGAGGCAGTAGATTCGCAATCGTTAAAATGGTCATATTTGCCACGCTGTGCTCCATCCCTGTTGTTATGAAGCAGAACAGACACCACCAGATCATAATCAACTTGCCTGAATCACTCGTACATCTGCCAACAGCGGACCATATTGCAAGGCATACGAGCCAGTTACAGAAGATACCCCTGAAGAATAGCTCCCACCATGGCCCGTTGCTTTTATATGTTGCCACCTTAAGTAAAAATGACTTCCAGGGATCCGGGGCAAAGATACCTGATACAATAATCATAAGCGCAAAAATCATCGATCCGCCCAAGTTGCCTACGTATGTCCAAAACCAACCCAACATAGCATCGCTAAGCGTCACCGTACCCCTCAAGGTACCCTTAAATATCAACAGATTATACCCGGTAAACAACTCGGCTCCACCAATAATTACCAGAGACAACGCAATACCAAATGTTGCACCGGCAACTATTTTACCTATGCCCGGGTTTATTGCCGCTACGGGTGCGGCACAAATAAATGCCAAGATAACTCCAAATCCAATATAAAAACCAGCCAACACAGAAAGTGTCAAGAAACCTGTCAGGCTGTGTTTCATTGCCGTGGCTTTCTTTAAAGACACTGCCGCAATAGCATCTACAGCTCCAGTATATAACATTAATTGTTCTCCTCTAAAATGTTGTTGTGAAGATCATTTTCCAATCAACACACCATTTTACTTGCACCTCATATCTCCTCTCAACTCTGTACTTCTAAACATCCAGCCGCCTTAAAATCTCTTTAATTATTTAACACACCCCCTTTCCTTTTCACTATTAAAAATACTCCATAATTCGAAAAACCCCCTTTTCACACTTTTCTACGATATGGCAAATTTATCCATATCCCTGATTTGCTCCAGATTTCGCACTTTATCAGACAATTGCTTCTTTTCCAATGCCTTCTTACCTATATTCACAACGTCACCCAGCAAAAATGGCTTCAGGGCATAATCATACACACCGCAACGGATTATTTGATTTTTATCGTATTCATTCGGATTGAAAATCGACACAATTTCCGCATTGGGATTCGTGAGCTTAATTATCTTCAGCATCTCGAAACCCGTCAGTGACTTTACTTCCAGATCAACAATTATGAGATCATAGACATTTTTATTGAGAAATTCTACCGCTTTTTTCCAATCTGTTCCATCACACGTTTTATATTTCTCCCGCTTAAAGGCGCCCACCAGCAACTTTCGAGTCTTTTCCTGGTCTTCTATAATCAAAATATTTGGCATAAAAATCTTTCATAATCACGGTAATTACTACCTTTATTGATGGGGGAGGCTCCAGGCGCCGGGTGTCTTTGTTTGCTCTTCAAGTTGTTTCTTCAAGGCATCCTTTTCCTTTTCAGCAGTTTCTAAATTATTCATAAGCTCCTTGATCGTATAATCCTTGTCGCTCATTACCTTCTTTGCCTGGGAGAGCGAGTCTTCTGTCTCCCATATCTCCTTTTGCAATCGGGCCTTTTCTTCCTCCAGCCTTGCCTTTGCATCTTCGAGTTTCTTGTTTACAAGTTTTAACTGTTCATCGTGTTCTCTAACAGAACCCGCAACCTTTTCAGCCTCCTCTTTTTGCCGCGTAATGTCCGCGATCATTTTATTCATTTCTTCCATAGAACCAAAAGATTTCATTACCCTTTGCTGCAACTGCTCGTGGAAAGTCTTTTCCCTGATATAGCCCGATTCCTTCATTGCATAATACTTATTAATCATCTTTGATGCAAACCCAACATTCACAAACAACAATATAAGAATCAGGGTTTTTGCATTGACGGACAAACCCTTAACGCTCTCATTTCCCATAATTTTTTACTCCTCGTTCAGTGTATTTTAATTCATTTAAATACATGCTTTTACCTTTCCGTTATATCCCGAAATACACCTTCAATTCTAATCGACTTACCGTTTTCATCACGCACGAGATTGCACGTCCTTTCAGAGATAAATCGCTCGCCATTTTTTCTCTTGCAATAGGAAGTAAAATCTCTCCATACGCCTTCCTTCTCCAACTTCTCAACTAACTCTTTTCGGTCGTCGGGATTAACATATACATCCTTTACCCGCGTTCCTATGACTTCTTCTGGCGAACTGTAACCGAGTATCTCCGCCCCTGCCTGATTAATCCAGGTAAATACCCCGTCTTCGGCAGGCTCACACTGATATATACCTTCTTTCAACGAATTCAGCAGTTGCCGATGATGTCTTTCAGATTCCTGCAGCTCCTCCTCCAATTTTTTCCGCTCTGTAATATCTCTAAATATCCCTTCTATACGAATAGGTTTACCCTTGTCATCGGTCACCAGACTGGATGTCCGCTCCGTATAAAAACGCTCGCCGTTCTTCCTCTTACAGAAAGATACAAAACCCTTCCATACGCCCTCTTTTGATAACTTTTCAACCACTTTTTTACGGTCGTCAGGATTTACATAAATATCCTTCACCTTTGTTCCAATCACCTCTTCCGGAGATTTGTACCCAAGTATCTCAGCGCCTGCCTGATTCACCCATGTAAACGCGCCATCCACTTCTGGTTCACATTGATAAACGCCTTCTTTGAGTGAATTGAACAACAAACGGTATTTCTTTTCGGATTCGACGATCTCCATCTCCACCTTTTTTCTTTCCGAGATGTCGCGAAGCACTCCATAAATAGCGACCGGACTTCCTTTTTCGTCCCTCAGCAAATTGCTGGTACGCTCTGCATAGAAATTCTCGCCATTTTTTCTTTTACAAAGAGATACAAATTCCCTCCACACCCCGTCCTTTTCAAGTTTCTCGCAAAGCCTTCTTCTGTCTTCCGGGTCTACGTATATGCTTTTTACCTTCGTCCCAATCACTTCTTCAGGACTACTATATCCTAACAACTCCGCACCGGCCTTGTTAATAAAGGTAAACACGCCCTCCACTCCAGGCTCTGATTGATAGATGCCTTCCTTTACAGAGTTAAACAATTCCCTGTATCGTTTCTCTGATGCCGCTATCTCCTTCGTCTTCTCATCCAGGGATTTCGCCATGGCGTTAAAGGAATTTGCCAATACACCAATCTCATCTTCTCTCTTTATGTCTACTCTTTGAGTTAAATCCCCCGATGCCATTTTCTCAGTTACTTCTTTCAGCTTTATAATCGGTACCGAAGTCTTTCTACCGATAAAGTATGCCACCAGCACTATCGGAAATGCCAGCACCAGCAATATAGAACTCACAATATAATTAAGATTATAGGCAGCCCCATAACCTTCATCCCTGTCAATTTCTGCCATAACGCCCCAATTGAACTCTGGCAGCCACCGCCATACACCCAACACCGTGATACCGCTATAATCTTTATACCCTTTCGCATCGAAGCCATTATTACCAGCAACACACTGCTTAACTCCAGTAGTCAACTCACCTGTCTCTCTGCTAATCAATTTCAATTCCAATGTGCATCTCTTTTTCACTAACCCCATCTCTTTCAGATGCACTGCAAACCTTGATTCTGTGATCATGTATCCATCTTTATTCACGAGATACGTCTCACCCGTCTTTCCCAGCTTAAGACTCAACATCAATTCATTCAACGTACTAACGTCGATCCTCAAGGCGACAACACCAATTACAACCCCATCCCTATCTTTCAACGGCGTTGAAACAAACATCGTTGGCATACCAAGTTCCTTCTCTCCGAACTCATTTGCAAGGGGGACCTCAGATGGAATAATACCCGATACGAAGGTATTACCTTGTACCGCTTGCTTAAAATAATCCATCTCTGAAATATCACTTCCTACGCTTTCTCCAGATGAAGCGGTTGTTATCAAACCCTTATCATTACTAACAAGCACACCCTTTAAAACATACTCACTTTTTACTACTTCAAGATATTGGACTATATCCGCATAATCTTTATCATCTCTTGTGAGCTTTGCACATTTAACCATCAATGGATTATTTGCAACTACACGAGCATTCTTCATCCTTTCACTTATCCAGGTAGTGACCAATTCTGACTGCTTATGCCCGATACCATCGAGGTTTCGTATCAAGACATCCTGAAGATCTGACTGTATCCTCGGATAAGCCACAATCCTTAGCAAAACAAATGGTATTAACGTAAATATGATCAGTAAGAAAATAAGCCGATTTTTAATCGAGATAAACATTATTTTTCTCCGTAATTTAACAAAATTGTACGTCCAAGTTCATAAATATCAGACCTCTCCGCTGCCCATTACACATTTTTTACCACCAATGTGTCGGATAATCCCTTTTCCCCATTTTATTAAAAATGACACCAATTAATACCAAAATAAAGGCACCCAAGATGACCGGATTCAAGATATACATATAGCCGACACCCAAACCTCCTGTCTGAACAGCCACGTACGCTGTTGCACCAGCGGGCGGGTGGATTGAATAAGTCACTACCATAAGCACCAGTGCAAGGGCAACGCCAAGGGCAATAGACCAAAAAGTGACACCAAAGAAATCATTTACGCACACACCGATGCATGCCGCTAAAAAATGCCCCATCAGTACATTCCTCGGCTGCGCAAGCGGCGCCTTATAAGCGCCAAAAACCAGCACGGCACTGGCACCAAACGGTCCCAATAACATCGGACACTTCCAGAGAACAGCAAGCAATGCCGTAAATCCTACACCCAGAAACGCACCCCACAAAGAAAGCCACACCTCCCTTGAAGGAACCGGAGGATGCGGCGCCCTAGGTAACTTCTTTACATACACACGAAACTTATTTATTCCATCCATTATCGGCATTTTTCCCTTCTCCCCATTTGAAGACCCTTTAAAGAACTCTGACACATGCGCTAAATAACCTTCTCTATCTTCTTCTAAATCTTCTTTAACTTCAAACTTAACATCTATAACCTTTTTAACCTCTGTGGTTTTTCTTTTCTTGAACATCAGGCAAAATCCATCCCCCCAATTACAATAGCAAGATTCACAAAAAACAATCTACGAAATACAGAAAAGAAATTATCACCCACATAGGTTTTTACCGTCTTTTTGCTTACGACCTTACTTAAGGAAAGCAAGGTATAAATTTTACTTCCTGGCCTTTATGTAGTAACGAAAAATATACCAACATCGTCATGGGGGAAAAAATACCACTTATATTTTATGTAAGTGGTATTAAATCAACGTTTTATTAAAACGATTATATTTTCACTTTCATAAACAATCTGCGTCTTATCGGTTCACAAAGACATTCCATTATGCAATAGTGGTTTCAGTATGAAATTAATTATCGACATTGTCTGAGATTTCGTGTTGTGATTTAATTCTGTATTTTTTAATCTTCCTCCAAAGTGTCGTTGTGGATATTCCGAGCACTTGAGAAACCTTTGTTTGATTGCCACCGTATTTGTTCAGGGCCTCAATAATGGCATTTTTTTCCTGTTCTGCAAGGGTAGTAACAATAAACGATTTCTTTCTCTCGTCATCTAACGGATTCCTGGAAAGCGCCGCAAATTCCTCCACAGGAACCGGAAACGGAAGTTCATCAACATTTATTATCTCGCTTTTAGACAATGCAACAGCCCTTTCTATCATATTCTGCAGTTCCCTGATGTTACCGGGCCAATCGTAATTCATAAATGCGTACATCGCTTCTTCGGAGAACACCCTTTTGCCCTTTTTAAATTTTTCTAAAATTTTCTCTAAAAAATACTCCACTAAAAGCGGAATATCTTCCCTTCGTTCCCTCAAAGGAGGAATATGAATACGTATTACATTGATCCGATAAAACAGATCTTTTCTGAATTTTCCCGATTCTACGGCTTTTTCCAAATTTTCATTCGTAGCGGCAATTATCCTCGTATCCACAAATATCGATTTATTTCCACCAACAGGGCGGATTTCTCCGTCCTGCAGAAATCGCAAGAGTTTTACTTGCGTAGAAGGCAACGTCTCCCCGATCTCGTCCAATAAAATTGTCCCCTTTTGTGCCTGCTGGAACAACCCCATTTTATCCCTGATTGCTCCGGTAAAAGCCCCTTTCACGTGTCCAAACAGTTCGCTTTCCTGTAAGTTTTCAGGCAACGCACCGCAGTTAATCACAACAAATGGGCCGTCTTTTCGAGGACTATTGTAATGAACTGCCCTGGCAATCAATTCTTTCCCTGTCCCACTCTCGCCTGTCACAAGAACTGTGCTCTCCGTACGGCACACATGTGAAGTTATTTTCAGTACCTCTAACATCGCATTTGAATTGCCTACAATACCCTCAAATTTATATTTATCCCTAATTTCCCCTTCGAGGTATCTGACCCTGTCTTTCAGCATCTTCTTTTCAATTGCCTTTTTTGCAGCTTTCAGGATTTCCTGGTGACGGAAAGGTTTGGTTACATAATCATATGCCCCATCCCGAATCGCCTGAACTGCCGTGCTGATGGTACCGTAGGCCGTAATGAGTACAACCTCAGTGGATGAATTTGCATTCTTCACTGCCTTGAGCACTTCTAGACCATCCACTTTTTTCATCTTCAGGTCTGTAACAACCAGGTCATATACATTATTACTATTCAATCTCTGAATAGCCTCTTCCCCGCTTGCAACACCCTCAACCTGATATCCCTCGTCTTTAAATGCAATCACGAGAGATTCTCTCATGGCATCCTGATCTTCCACAACAAGAATTTTACCGTCTTCCATATTCCCGATTATCCCACTAAAAGGTTATTCTAAACTGCTAATTTTTCGTTTCCAACAGGTAGTTTGATATAAAATGTCGTCCCTTTCCCTTCTTTGCTTTTAATATCAACCGTTCCTCCATGGTCATCGATAATACGCTGAACCATTGGAAGTCCCAAACCGGTCCCTTCTGATTTCGTAGTATAAAAAGGTTCAAATATCTTGTCCAACTCATGGGATGGTATGCCTGACCCGGTATCTGATATCACGATTTCTACAGCGTCCCTTAAAAACAAAGTTGCTTTTCTAGCCATTATCCTGATCTGTCCGCCGTCAGACATGGCATCCAAAGAATTTACAAATAGGTTCCACAATACCTGGTGAATTAAATCCGTATCAATGTAAACTTTCGGCAATATGCTCTCGTAGGTTTCCTTTATTTCTATCTTGTCCGTAAACCGGTTATCTTGCTCTAACAGGAAAATGGTATTTTTAATCACTTCACGAATGTCATGTAAAGAGAAGTATGGCTCTCGCGGATGGGCAAAGGTCAGGAAATCTTTGATAATCCGATCCAGTCTCTCAGACTGTCCTACAATCATCTCTAATAAATCCTTATCCTGACCTGTCAATTTTAAATGAGTATCCAGAATTCCTACGGAATTGCATATCGCCCCCAGGGGATTTCGTATCTCATGGGCAATCGCCGCGGCAAGCTCGCCCATCGAGGCCAATTTTTCTGACCGACGTACCTGCTCCTCCATCTTCTTTCTTTCCGTAACATCTCGCACAAATGCCCTCGCGCAGATACATTCCCCTGTTTTATTATTATAAAGAGCAGTTCCATTGATTTCGACGTTGATTTCCTTTCCCGATTTTGTCAGAAACACGGTTTCTAATTCACTGCTTCCTGTCACTATAATATGTTTAAAATGTCTCTTTATTTCCTCTCTATGATCGTTCGGGACAATATCCTCAAGCATCATCTGTCTCATTTCTTCCAGGGAATATCCTAATTTATTTAACTCCGTCTTATTTACGTTAATAAACTTTCTTTCGGGACTGATCTCGTGAATCATTTCGGGTGCATTTTCTACCAAATCCCTATATTTTTTTTCTGACTCCCGTATGGATACAAAAAGCCTCGTATTCTCTATCGCAATGGCTAATTGTGGCGTAATTTGATTCAACAAATCAAAATGTATTTCTGTAAAAGCATTCTTCTTTTTGCTCCCCAGTGCAATAGTTCCAATTGGGGTTCCTTTTGAATTCAAAGGAAAGCAGAGATAAGAGCATATCCCTTTTTTGTATAATTCCTGGTCGATCGTATACTTCCCGCCAAGCGTATCTGTGACAAGCACAGGCTCGCCACTTTTAACAGCTACACTCTGCGCCAGTGCATGAAATGCGTACTGGCCGGTATTCAGCCAATCCATCGATAATACTCCATCAACAATATTGGAATCCTCGGTAATTTCTGCACCATCTATGAGACACGCCACGCCTAACCAGGTAAAATCGACGATACGTTTCAACTCCAGATAAATATTCTTGTAAACTTCTTTAATATCCAGACCTGAGGCAATCAACTTATTAACATTATTTACAATTTCCTTTTCCAGCGCCACCAACTTCTCTTTCGTGATATCTTTTGATATTACTACAAAACCAATGGGGCGGCCATTTTCATCGCGTCGTGATGTAAAAGTAACATGCACAGGAAAGACCTCGCCGTTCTTTCTTCTTCTCACGACTTCTCCTTCATATCGACCTGTCCTGCGCGCCACCTCCAAGATGTGATCCACCTTTTCCGACCTCACATCTTCTTCTGTGTGAAGAATCCGGACGTTGGCATTTCCAACCACTTCTTCAGGACTATAGCCATACATGAGACTCGCCCCTTTATTGAATGCAAGGATATTGCCGTTCAAATCTTCTGCAATAATCGAATATTCGGTAGAACCTGCCAGGATACTATTCAAAAAATTCGTCGTTGACTGTAATTCGAGGGTTCTTTCTCTTACAATATTCTCAAGATTTGTCGTGTATCTTGTTAATTTAGTCGTCTTTTCTTCAAGAGATTCTGCCATCACATTGAACGCCTTAGCCAGTCCGCTAATCTCGTCACTCTTGCCGCTATCTTTTACCCGCTGACCCAGATCGCCGCCGGTAATCTTTTTTGTTGCATCGGTTATATTCAAGATCGGGGCAGAAATCCTTCTTCCAAAATAAAATGCAACCAGTATTAAAGGGAATGCCAATAACAATAGCGCAGAAAGAACAAATTTTTTCAAACTGTGAGCCGCCCCGTACCCTTCGCGGATATCAATCTGCGCTAATAAACCACAATCATACTCTGGAACCCAACACCATGCGCCCAGGACTTTACTCCCGTCGTAATTTATATATCCTTCCGCATTGTATCCATCTTTACCACTCAGACATTTTTGAGCGCCATTGGTAAGTTTTCCTGTGTGTGGATTTATTATCTTCAACTCTAATGTTGTCCTGTGCTGAATTATGCCTTTCTTTCTTAACTCATCTGCAAACCGCGACTCCGTAAGCATAATACCTTCCCTGTTAACGAGAAACGTTTCTCCCGTCTTTCCCAATTTTGCACTCTTCATAATTGTGCTAAGATGCACTGTATCCATTCTCAGAATGACTGCTCCAACGATAAGATTGTCGGTATCCATCAGTGGAGCGGATATAAACATTATCGGAGATTCAGCGTCACCTTTTTTGTTTTCACCTTCATTCCGGACAAAATACTGTATCCGTGATATAAAAACGTGTCCATTCAACGCCTCTCTGCAATAATCACGACTTATAAGATTGGAACCAACCCATTCCTTTCCGGTAGCCACAAGTACTGTCCCCTCACGGGAAGTAACATACACGTCCTCATATTTGTGTTCCGCTCTGAGCATTTCGATATAATCATTCAACTTTAAAAAATTATTAACCCTTTCATTTATGCTTTCTCCCAGCACAGCAGAGATGTTTCTACTGACGACCTTTGCGTCATGCTTTCTTTCATCAAACCACATTTTTACAATCTCGGTCTGTTTTTGTTTCACACCCTCCAGGTTACTTATCAAAGCCTCTTCCAAATCTTTTTGCGCCTTGGGAAACGCCATAAAACGCAACAACAATAATGGCGTAAACGAGCATAATAGCAGGATCAGTATTAACCTGTTTTTAATTGATTTGAATGACAACATTTTCTTTATCATTTTACTTAGTCAAGCTGGAAATTATTTTACGCGTGTAATATAAAGCAATCCATCTGCTAAAGAATAATTATAGGGGAAAGG
>JACRII010000065.1 GCA_016235875.1 Planctomycetota bacterium | reverse complement strand
TGAACCAAATGCCCCATCAATCATAGCAAGAATTCGTACCCTGAAAACACTCCATGATAGTAGGATAAAAACCTATGCCTTTATTGGTCCGGTGCTGCCAATGAATCCTGAGGCGCTTTCGGAAAAGATAAATCCCCATGTTGACAGCATTATTATCGATAGGATGAACTACACCTCAAAGACCCTCAAAATATACCAACGCATGAACCTCAACGAATGGCTTGATAAAGACTTTATTGATGACATTATCCAGAGACTGAAGAATGGGTTTGCCGGGAAACCTGTAACTATCTGCTGATACCGTTAAATCCGAAGCACGGAATCCGAAACTCGAGACAATTTCAAAATTACAAATTCAAATGTTCTAAACCTTGTTTCCAATTTCCCCAAGGCGGGTTCAATCTTGTAGACTTCGTCGTGAGCGCTCAGTCGAACGATTGAACCAGCAAGAGAGTCCCCCCCTGCGGGGCTAAAAAAAACTGTCATTGCGAGGAGGAACAACGAAGCAAACTCTCTTCAAAATAGCTCTCGAAAATATTGAGTAGCTCTTTCTTATTCATGCTTTTATGTTTGTCGGTAAGGCGGGAACACACCTGCTTTTTACTTTCCCTTAAAAAAACCCTGTAATCATAAATCAACCGTGCTACGTCCTGCATTTCCTGATATAACTCAAGGAGATCGCCGTTTGGGCTGCTTATAGAACAACGTTCATCCCAACCCAGCCATTCCCATTCGCACACCAGATGCAGCTTCTTTCTGATAAACTTATTGAATATCGCTTGAAACCAGAGACGGTGATACTTCCCATCAAAAACAATAAATGCAGGTTCGCCCCAGTGGCCCTCGCACGACGACCATGTCGATATTCCGGCAGAAGAAACAGATTTCACCAGTCGTGCGATAAAAGGTTCCAAATCATATACACGTATTTTGGGAAGAACATCACATTTCTTAAATTGATCGTACTTGCCATACTGGTCCCGTTCCCAATTCAGACGAAAAAGGTCTACGGGGATCTCATACGTGAATAGTTCGGTCAGGTATTGATTGTTGTCTATATCAAAGAGTTGTGTATTGATATTTTCAAAATATGGATGACGGTTCTGTGTAGCACCTTCATTGTTGTGCAAGACAAGAGCATCCTGATGCGGTTTATTACACATCTTTTTATAATCAACATTTTGCAGCATCTCCAGGAATTCTCCATCCTCACTATGCGAATCGTCACTTAACTGCACCTTCCCAGAAAGACCGTCTAATTCCAAAAGAAATCCCCGTGCTGAAAAGATTTCGTAAAACCGACCAGCGCATTTGCTTTTACTATGGGTTATTTTTTCAACAAATTTTTCTACAATGGATGCGTTCATTCGTTTGCCAGTTGAGTAGGATGAATAAAGACGTGGGTTTTAAGTCTAATCTACCAACGATATTTTCACGAAAGATGGATTCGCTTACATTAATCCACCTTACAAACTCTTATAGTTTTACTATTGTTTGTCATCTTTCGTTTCAACAGGCCCTAAATATTCAACATCAATTTTATCTCTTATCAAGTTGTTGTAGCCCAACCAATAATGGAATTTATACATTTTTTCAGTAAAACTTTCCTGGTTTGTCGTTATCACACTGACACCTGTTGTCTGAGCTGTTTTAGTTAACCCAAATGTTCGTAATTCCACAACAATATTGTAATCAATTTGAGAGTTTCCATAATAAGTATTAGGATGAGACGTATCCTTTGGAAAACCATTTTCTTTAAGAATTCGTACTATTTCATGCATATAATGATAATCCTTGAAATAACCACACCCCTTATTAAGATAATAAATAATTGATTCAAAATAAGAAACTCTAAAAGCTTCTTTTCCTATTCTTTTATTGCCAGGTTTAATTTCAACATCTCCTTTCTCCCACAAATCTAAAACAAATCTTATCGGTTTGTTCATCATCTTATAAATAAATCCGAAGTCTGTTTCTTCTGCAGGTGAGAAAGGTGAACTTTCATGCATTTCCTTCTGCTTTTTTAATTCAAGTTCTAATTCCAATCGTCTGCTTTTCTCTTGTGTAACTGCGATGTTAATTGTTCTCTCCATATAGCTATGCCAAATCTCAGCAATTACAGAGGGTAATATCTCATGATAATTATCATTATTCCATTCTTTACATTGGAGGGAGCGTATATCTGCTCGCAGATTTTCTCTTAACGCTGCTTTACTGACGTAAGGAAGAAATGCAATTCCCTTTTCAGATAATTGCTCGATTAATGTAGCGTCTATTTCTTTTTCAACCATTTTTGATTTTATAGAATTCTCTGTTAAATAAACTATGACAATATCGCAAGTAGGTATTCCGTCTTCAAAAATCATTTTTAACCAGGATTTACCAGCTCTTATTTCCTCTGTATCTAGCCAATAATCTATTTGGCATTTACGCAGGTCGGCAGCCAATTCTTCTATAAAATGTTTATCTATTTTTGAATGAGATAAAAAAGCTCTCGGTTTATTTATTCTATCCATAAAATTAAATTATATTTAAAAGTTATATACTTACTTCTTTTCTCTGCCAGCAATGTCGAATAACCCACACCTCTTCGCATAGCAAAGATTACCCTAGATATTTCTATTGCCATAAAAACTTAATTCCCTTAACAGTAATCTCCCATCTCTTTCACTAAGCTCTCCAACTTATTCTTTAACACAGGAATATCCTTCTCGACTGTATCCCAGACGGCATCTAAATCTACACCAAAATAATCGTGTATTAGTTTATCTCTCATTCCCGTTATATCTTTCCAGGGTATTTCAAGGTATTTTTCCTTAATCTCCGCAGATAACCTTTTGGAAGCTTCACCAATTATTTCAAGCTGTCTTATTACTCCGTCCTGAATAAGATGATCATTCATAAAGTTTTCATATTTTATACCCTGAGTATACTCACCTATTCTGGATATTGCGTCTAATATGTGCTTTATATAAATAGAATCTTTTCTCTCCATCAGTAAATTGACTCCATTTCCTTCTTTATCGAATCAATCAGGTATGGACTAATAGATTTTTCAGTCAACAAATCCACGCGTATCCCCAGAATTCCAGATAACTCTCTTTCTATTCTCACAAGTTCAAGAAGGCTTTTTCTCTCTGAAAATTCCACGATTATATCTATATCACTTCCCGGTTTTTCTTCGTCTCTTGCATAAGAGCCGAAGACAGCTATCTTTTTTGCTCCTTTTTTCTTAAGTACATGAGAAATCTTTTCAAAGATTTCTTCCTTATTCTGCATCTTTCACCCCCTAGAACATGCTTCTTATTTTCCATATCTATATCCTGAGGTAATCTACACCTTTTTAATATACCTGTCAACCACTTGTTCATGAGTTTATTTCGGGAAGGAGTCTTTTTCCCTTCCACTTTCCCATTCGCCTTTTTTAACAGATCATACATTGCTGATAGATGAAAACATCGTTATTTGCTTTTTGTTGAGGCAATAGGTAAAATGTTACTAAGCTCAAATTTATTGATACAGATTATAAAATAGTGAAGTGTGTTAGTTTCTAGGGGCTGTACAAAAAGTTCGTAAAACCAATTTTTGCGTATAATCTGTAGGGGCTACTCATGAATTGCCCCTACATTATAATATTGTAGAACTATTTAGACAACCCAAGTACAACAATTAGAAATGAAGGAGATTATCCCCATGATACCAAAGAAATTCGCTGGCATTTTTACTCTGCTTTTTACGGTAACATTCCCACTCTGTAGTTTAACAAATTCATACGCGGCTGAAACTGATGAAACACAATTTCTGAAAAACGTCCGGCAGTTGACCTATGAGGGAAAACGCGCGGGTGAGGGATATTTTTCAAAGGACGGAAAGTCCATGATTTTCCAAAGTGAACGGGAACCCGAAAACCCCTTCTTCCAGATTTATCTTCTGGATTTTGAGACAGGTGATACCAACCGTGTTTCGCCCGGAATGGGCAAGACTACCTGCTCATTTTGCAGACCGGGTACAAACGATGTGCTCTTTGCTTCGACCCACCTTGACCCACAAGCAAAGGCAAAACAGCAGGCAGAAATTGAGTTCCGTGCCACGGGAAAAGAACGCCGCTTTACCTGGGATTACGATGAACACTACGATATCTTCTCTGCACAGCGGGACGGAAGCAAATTAAAGCAGTTAACGAACGCAATTGGTTACGATGCGGAAGGCGCCTATTCGCCCGCCGGCAGCAAAATTGTTTTCTGCTCTTTGCGGGATGCCTATCCTCTTGATAAACTTTCACCGGAAGAACGCAAGCAATTTGAAAAAGACCCCGCATATTTTGGTGAAATCTATATCATGAATGCCGATGGCTCCGGCCAAAAAAGGTTAACCAATTGGCAGGGTTATGACGGCGGACCTTTCTTCAGCCATGATGGGGAAAGGATTATTTGGCGGCATTTTCTGGACAACGGCATGCTGGCCGACGTCTATACCATGCGGTTAGACGGGTCGGATATGCGCAGATTGACCGATTTTGCGTCGATGTCGTGGGCGCCGTATTTCCATCCTTCCGGAAAATACGTAATCTTTCACTCGAACAAATTCGGATTCGCAAATTGTGAATTATTCATCGTTGATGGACATGGCGAAAAGGAGCCTGTACGAGTAACCTTTACCGATAAATTTGATGGGCTGCCTGTTTTTTCTCCCGATGGCAAGCTTCTTTCCTGGACTTCTAACAGGACGTCAAATGGAAATTCTCAACTATTCATGGCCGAATGGGATCACGACGCCGCTTTAGCCGCAATCAAGGCATCGCCTGTGCGGCAGGCGTCTCAGCCAGCGCAGATTATCAATATTCCCAAAGGTTCCGAGCAGGACACTTCCAGCAAACCTTCTTACTCCAAACCTGTGACAGGAAGCACAGAAAATCGTTTTTCACCAGAAATCACCACTGACGATTTCCGTACCGAAGTGAAATATATTGCCTCAGATGAATTGGAAGGCAGAATGACCGGTTCCAGGGGTACTCAAATGGCATCCGATTACATTGCCGCTTATTTTGAAGAAATCGGATTAAAACCCATTGGTGATAATAAAAACTATTTTCAGGAATTCCCTTTTACTTCAGGGGTAAAAATAGTTTCTAGTCAAAATCACTTAGAAATCAATAAAAAAGGAAATGAAAAGGAAACAACTGAATTCGAGGTAAATAAGGATTTTATTCCCTTGGCATTTACCACAAATGGGGAAGTAGAAGGGAATGTGGTTTTTGCCGGATATGGGCTAATAGTCCCAGGAAATAATGGAGTTAGTTATGATTCATATGCGGGACTGGACGTAAAGGACAAGATTGTGCTTGTGCTCAACTACCTCCCCGAAGAGGTGGACATGAAGAGACGCCAGGAACTCAATCTCTATGCCGGATTGCGCTATAAGGCTTTGCTTGCACGTGAGCGCGGGGCAAAAGCCTTAGTAGTCGCCACTGGGCCGAAATCGACCAATGCAGGTGAATTGATACCTTTTTCGTTCGACAAGGCCGCGGCGGATTCAGGCATTATTGCTGCTTCCATCAGCATGAAAGCCGCTGAAGCCCTCTTTGCCGGTTCTGGCAAAGACCTTGCAACTGTTCAATCAAAATTGGATAAGGAAGATCGTGACACTGTGGGAGGTTTTGATTTGCCTGACGTCCATGTGAAGATTGCCACAGCGGTCGAGCGCCAGAAAAAGACAGACAACAATGTACTTGGCCTTTTGCCACCGATGGAAGGTACAGAAAACCCAGAGTATGTTATGGTGGGCGCTCATTATGATCATATTGGTCACGGAGAGATCGATTCTCTAGCCCACAAAGGTGAAGAAGGTCAGGTTCACAATGGCGCCGATGATAACGCATCCGGCGTGTCAACAGTCTTGGAATTAGCGGCCTCCCTGGCTAAGGTGCGAAAGGAAAATCCACAAAGCTTCAGGCGCGGGATTATTTTCGCTCTCTGGTCAGGAGAAGAAATGGGAATAATCGGGTCATCATATTTTGCCAAACATCCTACGATTCCCGTTAAAAATATCGCTGCGTATATCAATTTTGACATGGTTGGGCGGCTGAAGGATAATCGCTTGATCATTCAAGGAACGGATTCTTCTGAACATTGGACCAAGCTGATTGAAAAGCGTAATGTGGCGGCTGGATTCAATCTTGTGCTTCAGCATGACCCATACCTGCCAACCGATGTTACCGCATTATACCCGGAAGGTGTTCCTGTGATAAACTTCTTTACCGGAAGTCATGAAGATTATAATAGGCCCACCGATGACCCCGAAACACTTAATTATGACGGTATGGTGAGAATCGCCAAGTTCGCCCAATCCATGATTGTTGATCTTGCCAAAAATCAGGAACGTCCTGCTTATGCAAAGGTGGAGAGAAAGGCAGTCCCCAGCGAACAGCATGGTTCACAGCGGGCATATCTGGGCACCGTCCCTGATTTTTCGAGCGAAAATATTGTGGGGATAAAAATAGGCGGTATTAAGGCTGAAGGGCCGGCGGACAAGGCCGGGTTCAAGGAAGGCGATATCATTATCGAATTTGGCGGTCTGAAAATTACCAACATATACGACTATAAATATGCGCTGGATGCTGCGAAAATCGGCAAGCCTGTCGAAGTCGTGGTCATGAGGAATGGCAATCGCCAAACGCTGACCGTCGTGCCTGAAGCAAAGAAGTAACATATATCAGTGGCGAGTGGCAAGTGACGAATGACGGGTGACATGTTAGGCTGCCAATGGCAGCGACTTTATCTCCCCTCTAAAAAGAGGGGCTGGGGGTGTGTTAAGGGTATTTCTACACACCACTTAATCCCCTCTTTCTAGAGGGGAAACTATGATTGAAATTTCTGAGCATCAAGTAATATTCCCGCATTTGCCACGCATCACCAGTCACACTCTTTTAAACGGTAAACAAAGTTATTTATTCATATTCTATAAGTATCACTGAAATATTATCTATTCCTCCTTTGTCGTTTGCCTCATGTATCAGGTTATCCGCCGTCACAGGAAGATTATCTCTATACTTTTGAATAACCGATTCTATTTCTTTATCGGAAAGCATATCGGTAAGGCCGTCTGAACACAGGAGAAGAATGTCTTTTGGGTGAAGTTTTACCTGCTTTATCTCCGGGACCGGCGTTGCCTGCCCACCTACAGCCTGAGTAAGCACACGCATCTTTTGCACGGGAAGCACCCCCTCCACCGCTATCCCCTCTTTAACAAAATACATTTCAGAGGTATGATCCTGGGTAATCTGCTTTATCTCACTTCCGAGATGATATGCCCTGCTATCGCCAACGTGGCATATATGGGCATTGTTACCAACAACCAACATCTGGATGAACGTGGTACCCATACCTGCAAGATTTATGTCTGTCGTTGCCCTTGCCTTTACCGTATGGTGCGCCTTCAAAAGAGATTCTATAAGGAGATTTGAAACATCCCCAATATTTCTGGCCTTGTCAATATGTTCTTTGAGCCAGGCATAACATTCTTTTACCGCCAAATCGCTTGCCACTTCACCCGCCTGATGTCCTCCCATGCCATCGGCAAGCAGGAAAATATGCATGGATTCGTCAACAATGATGCTATCCTCGTTATGCGTTCTCTTTTTACCGATATCGGTTTTATATGCCACTTTCATGTCGAGAGCACTATCAATTTAAATTCTAAATTCAGCTGCAATAATAGTATGATCCGAAGGTTTTTCTAAAAGTCTCGGGGCAATATCAATCCATGCCTTTGTTGATTTTTCTGCTAAAGCCGGAGTTGCCCAGATATGGTCAACCCGCCAGCCTATTTTTCTGGCTATTGCATTTTTTACCCGATAGTCCCAGAAGGTATATTGCCCTGGATCGTGCTGATATAAACGGAATACGTCAACAAAACCCCATTCTTTAAATCTCTGAAGAGCTGCGTGTTCATCAGGATGATAGCCTATGTTTCCAAGTAGGTGATTGGGGTCATAGACATCTATGGGTTCAGGGGCAACATTGAAATCTCCCATCCACAGCAAAGCTGTATCTTGCTGGAAGTTTTTGTCAAAGCAGTCATACAATCTTCGTAAAAAATCCAATTTATACCGGAATTGTTTCATAAGCGGATGAACACCCTGCGGGACATAGGTATTGACTATTGTGATTTTGTTTACGGTAGCAATGATAAGTCGTGATCCTTCAGATTCATACTCATCAAAACCTATTTGGACATTTTTCAAGGGAATTTTACTGAAAATCGCTACCCCGTTGTATGACTTCTCGCCACGGAAAACAACAGAGTAATTCATATCTTTAAAAGCCGTTTGTGGAAAATCTGCATCTGGCACTTTTGTCTCCTGAAGACAAAGAACGTCGGGTGATTCTTTCCGTATCCAGTCGAGTACGATAGGTAATCTCGCCCTGATCGAATTGACATTAAAGCTTGCAACCTTCATATTCGTTGATAAGAATACTCACCTATTTTTCAAGTGTGATGATCTGAACTAAAAGTGCTTCCATTCCATAAGTCAAAGACCTTCGTAAGGGCTAAAAGCGCCAGTGAATGTCTGAAACTGCCCGTCTGGATTTCATGTCGTATTTCATCGATTGTCAACGTTGCGACGATAATATCCTCCCCCTCATCAGGGCTCATCTCCCCTGTTTGTACAGCATCCTTCGCATGCCAGGAGTGGCACACATTATTCATAATTGCCGGATTGGGTTCGACAGAGCCAAGATAAACCCAATTGGCGCTGGTATAACCGGTTTCTTCCTTTAGTTCACGAATCGCTGCTGCTTTGGAATCCTCACCGTGATCAACCATACCACCCGGAATTTCCGTAGTAATTTTTTCATTACCAAACCGATATTGCCGAACAACCACAATTTCATTGCCCGGAGTGGTTGCAACAATATTCACCCAGTCATTCGCTTCGAGAACCAGCCGTTTCATCTCTTTCTGGCTTTTGGGATGTTTGAGCCAATCAAAACGCGCCTGCAGAATCTCCAGGTGCGGCCCTTTTTCGACACGTTGTCTTTTCCAAACTTCAGGTTTTTTGTTTTTACTCATAAAACACTTATTTTATTTATACAATTTTTAGGGCATCTTTTCATGTAGGCTTAT
>JACRII010000068.1 GCA_016235875.1 Planctomycetota bacterium | reverse complement strand
GTTACAAAAGAAGAAGACGTTGTCAGGATGGCAGAAACTATTTTACGTGAGTTCAAAACGATAGATATTCTTGTCAATAATGTCGGTACATTTCTTGGCGGTCCTTTCCTCGAATTTTCCGTTGATAATTGGCATAAGATGCTGGAAATTAACCTCACCAGCACCTATATCTGCTCGAAGGTCGTAGGAAAACACATGGTCGAAAGACAAAAGGGCAAGATTATCAATATGAGCGCCGCCCTTGGAGTATTTGGCGCTAGAGACTCAGGGGCATATTGTGCCAGCAAGGGCGGAGTAATCCAATTAACAAAGGCATTGGCCATTGAGTGGGCAAAATATAATATCAACGTGAATTCCATTGCGCCATATTCTCTTGAGACAGAAAAGACCGGGACCATGCTAGAGGATGAGAAAGTTAAAAAAGCGCTGATTTCAAAGATTCCATTGGGCCGAATCGGTCAACCGTCGGATGTTTCCGGCACAGTAGTCTTCCTGGCATCAAAGGCATCTGATTATATTACAGGACAGGTAATATTTGTGGATGGAGGTTTCTCGGCACAATAACAGGAGTTGACTCCTGCAACGCTGTAACGCGACTTTCAAGTCGCCTATTTCTATTGATTACCTTTTTGGTCGCTTCAGGCGAGATAAATCGTTCGACTGAGCGCTCCCGACGAAGTCTCGCGCTACAATTATGTAACATTGAACAAGCTCAACATAAATTTATAATGGAGGTTTGTTAATATGAAAATATCAAATATCACAAAATCTGTTTTAGGATGTACCCTTTTTCTGTTTTTGACAATGCAAGGTATCCATGGGAGTGACGCCCTTGCATATCCCCCAATTGGACCTCTTCCACCCCTAACAATCCCTGCGGATAATCCACAAACTGCAGCAAAGATAGAATTGGGCAAGAAACTTTATTTTGATCCACGACTCTCAGGAAATAACTTGTTTAGCTGTGCTACATGCCACAACCCGACATTAGGCTTTGCAGACGGTTTGCCTAGATTTCTTGGTGGACCTACGGCTAAGGAGGGTGGTCGACATTCTCCAACAATTATCAACTGTGCCTATAATGAATTCCAGTTCTGGGACGGTCGTGCTGCTACTTTGGAAGAACAGGCGCTTGGTCCCATCCAGAACCCTAACGAGATGTTTGAAACCCTGGACAATGTTGTGAGAAAGTTAAGTGGTATTCCCGAATATGTCAACGCATTTAAAGAGGTCTTTGGGACAGGCATAACCACTAATGGTATAGCCAAGGCCATTGCGGCCTTCGAACGCACGATTGTTTTCTCAAATTCACCCTTTGACAAATATATGCAGGGAGACGAACATGCCATGAGCGAATTGGCTAAGAGAGGTATGTTTCTTTTTATGGGGAAGGCAGAATGCATCAAATGTCATAACGGTCCCAATTTTACTGACAATAAATTTCACAATATTGGAGTACCGACGGAGGTACCATTTAAGGAAGATTTAGGACGGTATAATGTTACCAAGAAGGATTCCGACAAAGGGGCATTCAAGACTCCTACCTTGCGGAATATTACTGATACTGCCCCTTATATGCATAACGGATTCTTCCCCACATTATTTGAGGTAGTACAATTTTATAATGGAGGAGGCGGACGAAGTGAAAACAAGAGTCCTGACATTCATGGCTTGAATTTGACCGGGGAAGAGGTCAACGACCTCATTGAATTTATGAAGGCATTGACCGGGGAACTGGTCCAAATAAAATACGATGCCATTCCCCTGGTATATCCCAATTTACCAAAAGGATTTTAATGTATGGATATCACTTTAAGATCGTTCATCAATCGCCTGGAATCTTTACCAGACAAACCGTCCATAGATGTCCTGAAAAAATGCATCCTGGAGATGGATGGAAGACAACTGCCGATAGATGAATATATCAGCTTTTCAGACAAGGATTATAAGAGGAATATCGTGCATGTCAGCAGTAAGTGTGAATTTACGGTGCTGTGCTTCAAGAAAGGACAGATTACTCCGATACACGATCACGGCGGCTCTACAGGGATTACAATCATACGAGAGGGCACTATGACAGAAGAGCTTTTCAACAAACTGCCCACGGGTATGATTGTCCCTACCTTTACCCGCAGGTTTCATACGAACGAACTGTCTTACATAAACCTCACAACTATCCATCGTGTGTCGAATGCTCATAACGGGAATCTGGTTACCATGAATATTTACTTTCCCCCTCTGACCTTGATGAACATCTATAACCTGGAAAATACACAGATGGAAAAATGGACTGCCGATTACACCGATACGAAGGGTGAATAGGTCAGTTGCATTTTCAGGTAAAGCAGGATTTTTCTCCTCCGTTATCCACTTGTGTAAAGATTTAAGGCCAATGTCCTTTTATCATAGTTTCTTATAAAGAATGTTTTGACCCTTTTATTAAAAATTTACGATTTGGGATTTACCCTCCCCCTGTCCCCCTCTAGAGGGGGATAAAGGGGGAGGGTAAATCCCAAATCGTAAATCGTTCGACTGAGCGTTCGTCTGCGCTCACGCCGAAGACTCACAACGAAGTCTAAAATCGCAAATTCCCATTCAAGGACTCTTCCGACTTGTTCGGGTTAGGAGGTTTAGGTGACTGAAAAGATACCAGCGAACAGCGCATGGCAAACGGCATTAACTCAATTCGATAATGTATCAAAAATCATGCTGCTTTCAGATGATGTTCATCAACAGCTCAGGAATTTCGAGCGCATATTGACCGTTTCCATTCCGGTACGGCTGGATAATGGCTCTCTAAGCGTTTTCAACGGATTCCGTGTACAGCACAACTCGGCGCGCGGTCCCTATAAAGGCGGCGTCAGGTATCACCCCGACCTTACCCTCGACGATTTAAAGGCGCTGGCAATGGAAATGACGTGGAAGTGCTCTCTGGTGGGCGTACCGTTTGGAGGCGCAAAAGGAGGAATTATTTGCAATCCCAAGGTACTTTCCAAAGGCGAAATCGAAAGACTTACACGCCGTTTCACGTATGCAATTATGCCGATCATTGGGATCGAAAAGGACATTCCCGCCCCTGATGTGAATACCAACGAGCAGATCATGGCGTGGATGATGGATACTTACAGTATGAATAACGGTTATTGCACGCCGGGAATTGTAACGGGTAAACCCGTCAATATCGGAGGTTCTCTGGGGCGAACAGATGCAACCGGTCTTGGTATTACCTTTTCCATTGCCAGCGCCATCAAATCTAAGAAAATAAATTTTAAGGGTCTCAAAGTGGCGATTCAGGGTTATGGTAATGTGGGATCGACTGTGGGAAAATTACTCAGCGAAATGGGCTGCAAGATCGTCGCCGTGAGCAGCTCGAAGGGAGGGGTTTTTAACTCAAAAGGACTAAACCATATTGCCCTCATGAAACATTATAAAGAACACGGTTCTTTCGATAATTTTCCTCGTGCTGAAAGCATAACAAACGAGGCCCTGCTGGAACTCCCGTGCGATGTCCTGGTTCCCGCAGCGTTAGGTAATCAGATTACCAGAGAGAATGCTGGTAAGATAAAAGCAAAACTGATTGTCGAGGGCGCTAACGGGCCTACTACGCTGGAAGCAGACAAAATATTGACCGAACGGAAAATACCTGTCGTCCCAGATATCCTGGCGAATGCGGGCGGTGTGATTGTCTCCTACTTCGAATGGGTACAGGATGTACAGTGTTATTTCTGGTGTGAGCACGAGGTAAATGCAAGGCTCAGAAATCTCCTGGATCGGTCATACGAAGAGGTCCTTCGCCTTTCTCAAGAAAGGAAAGTCAACTTACGCACCGCAGCCATGATACTGGCCGTCAAAAAAGTCGCAGACGCAATTATGGTCAGAGGTTTGTATCCATAATTTTTACAAAAACCACTGAAACACCGAAGTAGAGAAACACTGAAAATGACTTTAGAATTAGAAGAACTAACTGGAAAGATTATTTCATGTGCAATAGAGGTTCATAAAAAATTAGGTCCTGGTTTTTTAGAATCTATTTATCAAGTAGCTTTACCAATGGAATTAGTCAAACAAAAATTAAAAGTAGAAACCCAAAAGGCGATAAAGATTTTTTACGAAGGCAAAGAGATAGGTCTGCATCGTCTTGATTTAGTAGTAGAAGACCAAATAGTTGTTGAACTAAAAACTGTAAAAGATTTTGATGAAAGTCATATAGCTCAATTAATTTCTTACTTGAATGCTACTGGATTAAAAGTTGGATTATTGTTTAATTTTGCCAAAGCAGTCTTAAAAATAAAAAGGGTGGTAAGCTAACATTTTTTCTGTGTTTCCAGATTTCCGTGTTTCAGTGGTTTTGGCTATACTAAAGAGGATAATAAGATATGAAATATGAAAATTTTAATGATGCAGAAGCGCTCAAGATAGCTGTAAACATCGAAGAGGAGGGGCTGGAGTTTTACTCTACGCTTATGAAAAGCGCCAGAGACCGCGAGGTAAAAGAGATATTTTCAAAACTCGCCTCCGATGAGAAGGAACATCTTGCCCGTTTCCAAAAGGCGCTCCTCGAAATAACAGATTCGGCAGGCAAGGCACAGGGCTGCGAGGACTACACGGTAGATCTGTATCTCAAATATCTTGTTGATACCGGCGTCTTCACCCAAAAAGGCGAAGCAAAGAGAATTGCGCTTGAGATAAAAACAGATATTGATGCACTGCGAATCGGCATCCAGGCGGAGAAGGACTCAATCCTTTATTACACCGAGGCTGCAAAAAATACCAAATATCCTGCGGGGAAAATGGCACTCGAACAACTGGCAAACGAAGAAAAAAAACACTTAAAATTACTTGCAGAACAACTGAAGGCATTAAAGAAACTGGTATCATAACTTTATTTCATTGTAACCTATTGATTGGGCGCCATTTCACAAAAAGGCCAAAGGAGAATGGTATGAGAGAAGGAGTATTAAAATACGGAAGTGCGTTGTTGGTGATGTTCGCCATGACGCTCATCACCTTGGGGTTAACATATGCCCAGGAAGAGAAAACCGGCAAGGAAGGAAAACCTGTAAAAATCGTCATCCAGAAAAAGAAGGCCGTAAAGACAAGTTATGCGCCTGTAACCATAACTGAGTCCTTTGAAGACATGATGGCTCGAATGAAGGCTGCTAAACCAGAGGTAATGAAGCGTCATATGGATTTACTTAATGAACGTTACGATTTAAGCGATAACCCGGCTAAAGATGTAACCATGTCTCGTGGGAAATCCATACAACAAGGTGTACGGGTCAAACTCCCGAAAGACGTGACCTGGGAAACCCTGGCAGCTATGACTCCAGAAGATATCCAGGCAAAAGACCTTTTCCCAAAAGGTCTTTTGCCACTTCCACACCCAAATCATGCGGAAGGCGGTATGCTCTTCCCCAAGTTTCACATCAACGAGATCAAGAAACAAGAGGGACGAGACCTCACCCGCTTTGATCTGGATTATGACCTGCCTGATCATTTTTTATCCGAGTTTCCACCGCCAATCTATTTAACCACACGGCCTGACTTAGGAGACGTCTCTCAGGGCAAACTGGTGACCATTGCCAATTATTACGAGCTATTCAACGGGATACTGAATCCGAAACAGCTTGAAGGTTTGAGGCTGTTGGTGACGCCTTTCCCCCAGCAGAATTTCAACCAAACGGAAGACCGCCGCTCGGAACAACCGAGCCGAGGGGTTGTCTGCTTTGACTGCCACGTAAATGGGCATACCAATGGCGCTACCCACCTGGTGGGTGACATTCGACCGCAGGAATTTCGCCATCGTCTCGATACCCCTTCCTTGCGCGGGGTGAATATTCAGAGGTTGTTCGGCTCTCAGCGGGCATTGAAAAGTGTCGAAGATTTTACCGAATTTGAACAGCGCGCAGCCTACTTTGACGGCGACCCGGTCATTGCCACGAAAAAGGGTGTCAACATCCTCGAAAGGGGCAGTCAGGTGCACTTCATGGCAGAGGTTCAGGAACTATTCGACTTTCCCCCTGCTCCCAAGTTGAACATCTACGGCATGCTGGATCAGAAAAAAGCCACAGAGGTTGAGCTTCGCGGGCAGGACTTGTTCTTTGGTAAGGCGAGATGTTCTTTTTGTCATCATCCTCCATACTACACGGATAACCTCATGCACAACCTTAAAGCGGAGCGTTTCTACAAACCGCACATGTTCAATGGGCTCATGGCCAGCGCCGACGGCCCCATCAAGACCTTCCCACTGCGCGGCATCAAGGATTCACCACCCTACCTGCACGATGGGAGACTGTTGACACTGGAAGATACTGTAGAATTCTTTAACCTGATTCTTGAGGTCCAGCTTACAAAACAAGAAAAGGATGACTTGGTAGCCTTTTTGAGGGCATTATAGTTGTTAGCAATATCAAATGCTTAAACATGAAAACAGCGAAATAACATTCTGATTGTAGTTGTAGAGCTTGATCAATATTTTGGGGGATGAGTATGAAAAAGTCTTTAGGTGCAAAAACTATTGTATATCCAACACCGGTATTTATTGTAGGAACCTACGATACAGCGGGAAAACCAAATGCGATGAACGTTGCGTGGGGAGGACTTTGTTGCTCCAGTCCGCCCAGTGTTGCGATTTCTCTCAGGAAGGCTACCTATACCTATGGAAATATTGTGGAACGAAAGGCATTCACAATAAACATCCCTTCTGAGACCTATGTAAAGGAAGCAGATCACTTCGGGATTGTATCAGGAGGTAAAGAAGACAAGTTTTCAGCAACAAAACTCACTGCTGTAAAGAGCGATCTCGTGGATGCCCCTTATATCAAGGAATTCCCCCTCGTTCTGGAATGTAAATTAACCCATACCGTTGAAATCGGGTTACACACCCAGTTTATTGGCGAGATCGTGGACGTCAAAGTCGAAGATTCGGTGCTCGGGGAAGGCGGAACAATCGATATAGAAAAAATGCGCCCTTTCTTATACGCACCAGAAATCCGCGCCTACTATGGGATTGGCAAATGTCTTGGCAAGGCTTTTTCTGTCGGCAAGCAGATTTAACGTTAAGAAATTTCAATATTTCAATGTGGGGGTTGAAAATCTTCAACCCCTACGCTCTTTTATCCAGAGCAGTTTTCAAGAGGTAAAATCATGCCCATTACCAACGCAGATATCAGCGTCCTGATAGAAAAATTTGGGAGTGTCGCCTCTGATGTTTTAAAAACTATTGGCTGGACGCCATTGGTAAGGCTAAACAAGATAACAAGCGGTATAAACCCGAATATCTTTGCCAAGTTGGAATTTCTCAACCCTGCCGGAAGTGTAAAAGACAGGATGGCCCTGTTCATCATTGAGGATGCTGAAAGGAAGGGACTTTTAAAACCCGGCGGAACTATCGTAGAAAATTCATCTGGCAATACCGGCGCCGCCCTTGCCATGATTGCAGCGGTAAAGGGCTATAAGTGCATAATTACCATGCCTGATAAAATGAGCGATGAAAAAAAGAACCTGATGAAGGCTTTTGGGGCGGAAGTGGTTGTAACGCCCACGGACGTCCCTCCTGATTCGCCTGAAAGTTATTACAGCGTTGCTAAAAGAATCGCCAGAGAAACCCCTAATTCATATTATCCAGACCAGTACAATAATCCCAGGAATATTGATTCTCACTATTACACCACCGGGCCTGAGATATGGAAACAGACTCGAGGAAAAGTAGATTATTTTGTCGCTGGAATAGGTACTGGCGGCACAATGAGCGGAGCTGGAAAGTATCTCAAGGAACAGAACCCTGAAATAAAGATAATTGCAGTTGACCCGGAAGGCTCAGTTTTTTATGATTATTTCAAGACCGGGACTCTCATAAAACCACACGTGTACAAGGTAGAGGGAATCGGAGAGGACTACCTGGTAAAGGCTGTTGATTTTAACCTTATAGACGACATCATTCAGGTGCATGATAAAGAATCATTTTTGATGGCGAGGAGACTGGCAAGAGAGGAAGGTATCTTTGCGGGAGGATCGAGCGGCAGCGCTGTATGGGCGGCTATGAAGATTGCCGGTGAAATAAAAGAAGGCAAAAATATCGTAGTCATTCTTCCGGATTCCGGCAGCAGATACCTCAGCAAGCTGTATAATGACGAATGGATGAAGGCCAACAGCTTTTTAGATTAATATCAAAATAAATAAAATGAAAATCCTATACAATTAAATTATAAGACTTGAGAATGAGCGATAGCATGAAACAGAAATTTGAAACACGGGCTATACACGCAGGCTGTGAGCCTGATTCCGGGACTGGCGCTATCATGACACCCATATTTCAGACAAGCACGTATGTCCAGGAATCTCCTGGCAAACACAAAGGATATGACTATTCAAGGACGCACAATCCTACCAGAACAGCCCTGGAAAAAAACATTGCCTCTCTCGAAGAAGGTAAGTATGGGCTTGCCTTCTCATCCGGGATGTCCGCTATTACCGCAATTACCCACATGCTGAGTGCGGGCGACCATATCATCTGCAGTGACGATGTCTACGGCGGGACGTTTCGCCTATTCGATAAAGTATTGAAGAAATTCAACCTTGAATTCGATTTTATAGATTTAACCAGTCTTCAATCGCTGGAAAGACATATTAAAAACACCACAAAGCTGGTATGGCTGGAAAGCCCTTCAAACCCGCTCCTGAAGCTTATCGACATTGAAGCAACTGCCAGAATTGCAAAAAACCGCGGAATAGTAACTGTTGTTGATAATACCTTTGCAACCCCTTTCTTCCAGAAGCCTTTGAAACTTGGGGCAGACATCGTTATGCACAGCACCACCAAATATCTCAACGGCCACAGTGACGTTATCGGCGGCGCCCTGGTAATGAACGATCAGGAATTATATAACAAACTCCAGTTCCTTCAGAATGCAGCAGGAGGTGTACCGGGACCTTTTGACTGCTTCCTTGTCCTCCGGGGAATTAAAACACTTGCCATCAGAATGGAACGGCACGCAGAAAATGCATTGAAGATAGCGCAATTCCTGGAAAATCATCCAAAAGTCAGAAGGGTCATTTATCCAGGACTCAGCTCACATCCACAGCATGAGCTTGCGAAGAGACAGATGACCGGATTTGGAGGAATCGTAACGTTCTTTATCAAAGGAGGGCTGGAGGCTGCCCGGAAATTTCTTGAAAGAGTAAAGGTATTCTCCCTGGCAGAAAGTCTTGGCGGCGTGGAGTCGCTCATAGAACATCCCGCAATAATGACCCATGCGTCTTTACCAAAAGAAGTCAGGGAGAAAATAGGCATATCCGACGAGCTTATAAGGGTCTCCGTGGGGATCGAAAATGTCGATGACTTAATTGATGACCTCAAAAATGCCTTAGCATGAACTTATTCCGTTTAAGTCCCCCTTAAAAAAGGGGGATTCAGGGGGTTGTGTTTTTCCTGGGCTATTTTACAACCCCCTTTGCCCCCTTTTCTAAGGGGGATTTTTGCATCGCATATGTCATGTGATCTGCTTAAATATAATGAAAATTCCTATATTAAACTATAAATCCCGTAAAGGAGGTCTTTATGCCCATACAGAAATTAAAAGAATTTTTGGACTCGCATAACGTTAAGTACGTAACTATCAGCCACTCACGGGCATTCACAGCCCAGGAAACCGCAGCATCTGCTCATGTTCCTGTAAAAGAACTGGCCAAAACGGTTATGGTAAAAATCGATGGGAAAATGGCAATGGCCGTACTTCCGGCTTCCAGTAAGGTAGATTTTGATCTTTTGAAAAAGGCCACCAGAGCCGCTACGATTGAAATTGCCAGTGAAAAGGAATTCAAAAACCTGTTCCCCGATTGTGAAATTGGCGCCATGCCGCCCTTTGGCAATCTCTATGGAATGGAGGTTTTTGTGGCAAAGAGTTTGACTGAAGACAGGGAAATTGCGTTTAATGCCGGTTCCCATCGGGAACTTGTCAAGTTGGCATACAAGGATTTTGAGCAATTGGTAAAACCAAAAGTAATCACGTTTTCTGTCGAGAGAAAGTAGATTTGTAAAGGAGGTGCAGACATGATTCATCTGGAACTTGCACAAGTGGAAAAAGAAATGCTGATTGACATCCTGGAAAACGACCTTTCTGATCTCCGCATGGAAATCGCAGATACGGATAGCTTGGATTTCAGAGAAATGCTGACAAAACAAAAAGAGGTTTTAAAGAAAGTGCTGGAAACGTTACGACAGGCAAGAGAAAGGTAATAGTCCACCGCCGGGAACAGGTATTATATGTCATACAATATCAAGGACATCTTAGAAACAGCCATTTCAGAGGAAATAAAGGCAAGCCGGTTTTACTCCAATCTGGCGCTCCAGATGGAGGACAAGGGTGCGCGCCTGAAATTCGAGGTCATGGCTGCCATTGAGATGAGGCATTATGAATCCCTGCTATCGTATTATCAGGAGAAGTTTCGCAAATCACCTGTGTTGCAAGAGGGGGGAGAATGTAAGATCGTTCGGCCTGAGACACCGCCAAAAACTGCTTCTTTTGCAGAAGCCATCAAAGTCATTTTGGATACAGAACTCAGGGCGCACAAATTTTACAAAAGAGCTTTTGAAACCTCAACCGATGAGGGTGACCGAAAAATTTTCAAAACCCTTGCGGATATGGAACTATCCCATTTTGAACATTTCAGGACGGAATACAACTACATGACAGAAACCACCATCCGCTTCGCCAGCGAAGATATTCCGTGGATGATGGAGGTATACTGATATGTTAATTTATTTCATCAGACATGACATACAGAGGCAAAGACTGAAGCGGAAGACTCACGAAGACCTCTTTCAGAAAGCGGCCTGCAGGATATTAAAAAGACGGCTGACTCCGGATACGATCCTTTTATCTGAATAGCAAACCTTTCATTAATACCGTTGCGGTGCACGTTAATTGTTTTGAGGAATAGCAAAACCAACAATGCAAACGTATCCTTCTTGAAAAGATAACTTACTTATTGTATAAATACAACAGTCGATTTCTATTATGATCTAACTAAATAACGACATTTTGTTAATTGACGGTACATCATCGCAGGAAATTTTACGAATGCAAAAGATCAAGTAATCAAGGCCATTCAGGAATTTCCACCGGATGCTTCTATTAAAGATGCTATGGAAAAATTATATCTCCTGTATAAGATTGATCGAGGCATCAAACAGGCAGATTCAGGAAAAAAGTATCTCAAAGAGAAGCCAAAAAGCGTATGGAAAGATGGTTAAATTAAGCTTCAAGATTTTAACATGTTGGCTTGATAAGTATTAGCTAAGGAAGTCGAGATGACAGCTGAAATTGCTATAATGAACAAAGAAGCAATTGCCCTTGCATCAGATAGTGCCGTTACCATGCTTGGAGAATCTCGTCAGAAGATTTTTACTTCTGCTAACAAACTTTTTGCTTTATCAAAATTTCATCCTGTTGGAATAATGGTGTATGGAAATGCTATTTTTATGGATGTGCCGTGGGAAACTATAATCAAGATTTATAGAAAGGATCTAGGTAAAAAGAAATTTGACACATTAGAAAAGTATGCCCATAATTTCATAGAATTTTTAGATAATGGCAATACGTTGTTTCCAGATTCTGTCCAAGAGGAGTATATAAGGGATTCTATTTATTCTTATTTTAACTTTATTAAAGATACAATCATAAATAAAGTACATTTAAAGATCGATGAGAAAGGCAAAATCACTAAAGAAGAAACAAATCAGATAATATCAGAAATAATAGAAAGGCATTATGAAAATTGGGGGAAAAAGGCTAACATTCCATCGATTCCGAAAAGGTATAATAAAAATATAATTATTAAATACAAGAAAATCATTGATGAAGCAATAAAGAAGGTTTTTGAAAAGGCGCCTTTATCAATAAATCATATAAATCAATTAAAGAAAATTGCCTCGAGTTTATTTTCTAAATTTCCGGAAGCTATTCAAAATATAGATATTTCTGGCGTAGTAATTGCGGGTTTTGGTGAAAGAGATACGTTTCCATCTCTTGAATCATTCCATCTTGAAGGAATAGCTAATAATAAGTTAAAATATAAAAACTATAAATCTGCAAAAATTGACTTCACAGTAAGCGCTTCAATTATTCCTTTTGCTCAAAGAGAAATGGTAGATACATTTATGGAAGGCATTGACCCTGATTATAGAATTATAGAGGAAAGTTATTTGTCCCAAATATTTAATAATTATGCTGGAATAGTTATTGAATCAATGAGAAAATACGATGATAAGGAGCGGAAAAAGTTAAAAGAAAAACTTATGATAGTAACCAATGAAATACTAAAAGACATTAATAAGAAATTTGAGAATTATAGAGAAGAAAAACATATAAGGCCAGTCACAAGTGTTGTTTCAATGCTCCCAAAGGATGAGCTTGCAGCAATGGCAGAGGCACTTGTAAGTCTAACTTCTTTCAAAAGAAAAGTTACGATGGGGAGTGAAACCGTTGGAGGGCCAATTGATGTTGCTGTAATTTCTAAAGGTGATGGTTTTGTATGGATTAAGAGAAAACATTATTTTAAAGCAGAGTTGAATCCTCAATTCTTTGCAAACTACTATAAGGAGATTTAAAATGAATGGTAATAGAAAGGAAACGCGTGTATTTCACTCAATTATGGCGTTTGAAAAAGAATATTTTCCAAAGTCTTTTGAGCAAAAAATGGAGGAAAAACCCACTGATGCTCGTGCTCTAGGGAGTAACTTAGCAAAAGAATCTTTGGATAAAATCAGAACTCGGTTAGCAAAATAGATACGCCTAATCTGAATTATTGTTCTGTATGCTTCTCAGTTTAAATGAATTGGATTTGAGTTGATTAAAACAAACCACGTATTATAGAGTACCTCTAATAAAGGCACTATTTCCCCACATTCCAAACTACTTTCTTTGAATGTTTTCTATTTGCTGTGTTGATTGTCATTCCGCCAGTTTCATAAAGTTTTGTTAGGATATATTTTCACAGGATTATCATCACGAATCATCAAATAGTGGTCAATGCCAACTTCTTTGAACATGTCTCCGACTACCTCAAATCCGTGCTTTCGATAAAAGTCGGTGAGGTACGACTGGGCATGTACCTTATATTTCCGAAAACCCCGCCCCTTTGCAACCAATATCATAAAGTCAGTCAGCTTGTGGCCAAGCCCCTTTCCCCGGTGTGATTTTCTTGTTGCCACACGCTCCAGTTTCGCATACTCACCAACGACACGTATGCGGCCTGCTGCAAAGGGTTCTCCATCCATTTCTCCCAGGATATGCGTTGCCGATACGTCGTATTCGTCATGTTCTATCCTGTACGAAACGCCTTGCTCCTCTATGAACACGATACCGCGCACAACAAAGACCTTGATCAGGTCTTCCAGATTCGTCACGACTTTAAACATTTTAAATAGTACCCTTTTTAACTTTAGCCACAGAGCGCACAGAGAACACAGAAAAATTCTCTGTAACCTGGTTTACTTGTGCTTTGTCACTTGGATAAATCAATGATAAGCCAGTTTTCGTGACCCGGTTCTAGTTGTTGTCCCAATGACGGAATCAATTTCCAGAAACTGCTGCGCCTCTTTTTTGCAGGATTTTCTCGCGTCACCAGATACCTTTTTTTCTCTGACATGATGTCGTTAAACGTCTGGAACATGTGAATGCGGCCAAAGACTATGTTCAAGCTGTGATCTGTAATAAACAGGATACAATAATTCTTTTTGTCGGATAAAATCATACGATAGGAATACGATGTGACTGCGATTACATGTGTCGGTGTGGCAACCGAGAATGCCTGCACAATCAGGGGAACCAATTTCTTTATCTCCTCGTCCTGAAAGACCCTCAAGGTCTCCTTCCTTTTAAATAACCCTTTTTCTTTATAATAAATATCTGATAATACTTTTGTGACAATATCTCCCGTTAGTTTATAGGGATGGTTAAGCTGGATACGTTGAACATCCCTTTTCACGGGCAGTGCCTCGTGTTTTACGGTAATCAAACCGTCTTTATAAACATCCGCTTGCATATTCTCCAGCTTACAAAAGAATATTGTGCAGATTATAACTGCAAATACAATCGTTCGTTTCAATCTTCATTCTCCTTTCACGGTTGTAATCCTTCAACAACATGCTTGCCACTGAGATCACCGAGATTACAGAGAGTTTTCCCTCTGCGGCCTCTGTGTGCTCTGTGGCTATATTGTGGTTAATCTTCTAAATGCGGAGTTGACCGTCTCATGCGTTTTGCCTCGCCCTTGCGATGCTTGGCTTCCAGCCTGTGTCTCTTTGATGCAAATGTAGGTTTTGTTTTATGGCGGGGCTTGGGCTTTTCGGCTGCCTTACGGATTAATTCAACCAGTCGGTCGATTGCATCCCGCCGGTTTCGTTCCTGTGTACGAAAACGCCGGGCTTCGATAATCAATATGCCTTCTTCGGTAATCCGTCTGCCAGCCAGGTGAATCAGCCGTTTGCGAACATCATCGGGCAGTGACGGTGAGTTGACCACATCAAAACGAAGCTGCACAGCGGTGGCGACCTTGTTGACATTCTGCCCGCCGGGTCCCGGGGCACGAATGAATTTCTGCTGTATTTCGCTCTCGTCAATTGTGATGGTACGTGTGATATGAATCATGCCTCTACCTTTTTGTGCTTACTAAAAATTACTTTAGCATCAACCAAAAAAGTGGCGAGTGACGTGTATAAACCGCTTGCCACTTGACACTCGACACTTGTCACTATCTCTATGTGCTTGCTAAAATTTGTCCTCACGAAAACAGGGAAAAACTTTTACAAAGTAAACCCTTATAAAAAGACATGAAAACATGTCACCCTCCCTTTGTCCCTCCCGTCAAGGGAGGGAAAGCTTCCTCGCCCCTTGCGGGAGAGGATTAAGGTGAGGGGATTTTCGTGTCAAATACTACAAGAAATATGCTGTGATGGCGATGATGAAGTAAAACGACAACAGCAAAAACCCTTCCCACCAGTTACTCTTATTATCGTGAACGACCAGCCACACGCCGCCAATGGACATGCCCAGGGTGATCAATTCAATCTTGTTAAAAATCAGGTTGAAATTTTGCCCAAAAAGACCTGCGATAAGGACGCAGATAGGCGACACAAAGAGGGCAATCTGTGTGCTGCTCTCTGCGGCGATGGCAAGGCTCAGATTGATCTTGTTCCTCATGGCGCTGGTGATAGCTACGGAATGTTCTGCTACGTTGCCGACCAACGGCAAGATAATTAAGCCCACAAAGGCGGGCGGGATGTGCGTGGATGCAACGAGTGGCTCGATCTGGTGCACCAATATCTCTGAGATATAAACGAGCCCTCCCGTTGCCGCAATAAGGACAAAAAGGCTCTTTGCCACACTCCATTTGGGCGCCGTGGCCTCAATGGCCTCATGGATAACCTGGGATGCCTCCTTTTTCTGACGATTCACCATGGCATAAAACATTCCCACAAAATAGACCACGAGTAAAACTATGGCAATGCTGCTGCTGTATTTGTTCAGGGCAAGCAGGGTATTCTCTCTGGCAAAGATGGAGGGCACCCCGAAGCACATGGCAGCCAGAGAAAGGTGGATGACCGTGGGACCGGTAATATTAGGGCTTAGTTTCAGCTCGCCAAATTTTATACCTGCGGTAAAAAGACTTAATCCCAGGATGAGCAGGATATTACCTATAATTGAGCCAATCAATGAATACTTCACAATCTCCACCAGACCGCTCCTGATGGCAATGATTGCGATGACCAATTCTGCGGCATTACCGAAGGTGGCATTGATAATGCCCGAAAAATGATCGCCTGTCTTCTCGGAAATTACCTCCGTAGCCTCGCCTAAAAAATGTGCCAGAGGCACCAGAACCGCCGAAGCCAGAACAAAGGTGATGACCGCCGGGAAGTGATAATGGTGGGCAAATACGGTGACTGGTATAAGCAGGAGCAGATAATGCCAGAAGCTAAATTTTGGAATCAAAGCTAATACCCGTGCGGTTAGTTGTTAAGCCTGTACGGAGAATGCCGTAATTAACCGTATTTTATAGCACGGCAAGTCGCGACCAAGTTATTATTCCGACTGCCACACTATCGCAAAGAGGATCTAAAAAGTTGTGCAATATATTATAAACGAAAAATTTAAAATGTAAATACATTATAAATAATACGCAGTAATGGCAATAATAAAGTAAAAAGATATTAATAAAATCCCTTCCCACCAATTACTCTTATTGTCGTGAACGACGAGCCATGTGGCGCCAATGGACATGCCCAGTGTGATCAGCTCGATTTTGTTAAAAATCAGATTGAAATTTTTATTGAAAAGCCCGGCAACAAGGACACATATAGGCGATACAAAGAGTGCAATCTGTGTACTGCTCTCATTAGCGATAGACAGACTGAGGTTGATTTTGTTTTTTATAGCGCTTATAGTTGCAACTGAGTGCTCTGCCACGTTACCAATAAGAGGTAAAATAATTAAACCCACAAAATCGCGCGGAATGTGTGTAGACGCAATGAAGGGTTCGATCTGATTTACCAGTATATTGGAGATATAAACGATTCCCCCTGTTGACAAAACCAGCGCGGTAAGACTCAGTATAATGCCCCATTTTGGCGCTGTTACCTCAATGGCATTATGTAAGACGAGGGAGGATCCCTTACACTTATGATTCATAACGGTATAAAATATCCCTAGAAAATAGACAACGAGCAAAACTATGGCAAGACTGAAACTGTATTTATTAATAATTGGTATTGTATCTGCACTTGCAAACACCGTGGGAATTGCGAAACACATGGCAGCCATAGCAAGATAAATTATCGTGTGGCTGGTAATGTCGGCATTAAGTTCTAATTCTCCATGTTTTATTCCACCAATAAGTATGCTCAGCCCCAGGACGAATAAAATTTTACCAATTATGGCGCCAATTAATGCATATTTTACAATATCTACCAGACCACTTTTAATAGCAAAGATAGCAATGACTAATTCTGCCGCATTACCGAAGGTCACATTTATAATGCCGGAAAAATGTTCATTCGTTTTTTCTGATAGTGCTTCTGTGGCATTGCTTAAGAAATAAGCTAACGGAATGAGTACAACACCAGACAGAATAAAAATTATGACTGTAGAAAAGTGGTAATAATTTGCAACGATGGTTGCTGGTAGAAGTAGCAGTATATAATGCCAGAAGCTAATTTTACGAAACAATGGTAATACCTATGCGATTAATTCTTAGGTTTTACGGGAAGAAAGGCATACGGAAAGGGTATTTTCAATGTGGAATTGCTTTTCTCCCAGGATTATATTATTAATTAACGTGGGATCATTCCCTTTGCTACAATGAAATTAAGCTATCTTCGGCAACTTTCTTTTTTGCAACCGAGACGGTTGCGCTACAGATTCTAAACAATATTTGGTCGGGGCGAGAGGATTTGAACCTCCGACCTCGACGTCCCGAACGTCGCGCTCTAGCCAAGCTGAGCCACGCCCCGCACCATTTTAATAATAATATTTCACCACAAAGACACGAAGAACGCAAAGAAAAATCCAAGCAAAAAGAGAGAATTGCCTATAGTGTAAAGGGACTGACGATACCTTTGTTTTTGTCCTTTTATCTGTGTAATCTGCGAAAATCTGCGTCCTAATCCTATCTCACCTCAAACATTGCCTTTTCCACACCAATATTTCCCTCACTATCAAATGCATTAACAATGAGGGTGTAATCGCCCGGCGTGAGGTGTTTGGTGGTTATTTGAAAGGATTCCTCCTGACTGTCGAAGACCCCGTCTACGGGATACGCAGAGGTCCATTCATGACCGTCGATCGTGTACTGAACCTTTATAATATTGCTGTATTCGTCCTTTATTGCCCCTGAAATGACATACCTGCCATCCGCTCCCATCGCAGTATTCAGAGACTTTATCATCGGTCTTGAATTGTCAATTACTATGGGTTGTATCGTGTTTTCAGCATCGAGAGCAGTCTCTGGTGGATTATCTGGCTCGTCACTGGCAACCAGTTTAACCTGATATTTCCCATCAGGCAGACGCAGGGTATCCCATGCATAAGAACCCTTTTTTTGCGTGTTCTTATCAATAACCTTCCATACCTTTTCATCCTCACCCTTAAAATATATTGTCAATTGAAGGGAGTCATTGTTTGGGTCTTCTGTATCCCACTGGATATTCTTTTGCGCTATCTGGTGATGTGGTTTCTGGATTGCGGGCGTCTGGGGTTTTGTTTCCGCCTTAACGTCTGTCTTTGCCTCTGATGGTTTTTGTGATGCGGAAGAAGGTTCTTTTTCTATGGTAAAATTAACTATTTTAGGAGGCTGGTTTTTCGGTAAATACGATAACGATACCATGTTTATTGCAGGAGTCGTATCGGTATTCACTGTTTGTAAGGCGGCTTTATATTGTATAAAACGCGCAGGGGCGCTTATTATTCTTTCTCCAGACAACAGGTACGGAGTTGACCAGCTATCCCAGGTAAGATCGGGTTTCTCACAGTTTCCTGAACGTGTAGCCAATGTTACGTTCGTGCCTTCTGGTTGTGCAGCTTCCCAATAAATACATCCCCAATCCGAGATGGTTGTTGTATCAAGCACGCTGGAAATAAATGCGCCCTCTGTTACAAAAGACGGCCATATTTTATAAACCTTTCCCATATTGCCGGTACCCACGTATAATTCATTATTATTGGTATTTAAACAGCAAAGCGCCTGTACTTCTTCAACATCTACCATACTGCTTGAAGTCTCATCTTTCCAAACTTTATATACACCTGATCTATTTCCGGTAACCACATAAAGGTTATCTTGTGTATCCAGGGAAATGCCGAGGATAAGCGCCTGGCCGGTTTCGAATATCTTTCGTACAAGTCCTTCTTTTGTGATTTTATAAACATAATTTGGCGCCATGGGAATACCTGTAATTTTCGGCGGCGCCTCGGTTTCCCTTGACGGTGGCCTTTGCTGCGCCATACTCGCAGGTTGGGCCATTGGTAATTCTTCGGGGAGGTTCAAATCCCAGGCCTTTTCTTCTTTAGAAAAAGGCGTAACAACTCCGGTCTGGGTGACGGCCGGGGCTGCCGGAGCCGCAGGCACGAAGACTTGTGCGCCCGACGCCGTCCCCGCATAAATATTCCCTGACGAATCTATTCCAAGACTGTGAATTTCACCTTCGCTCGCATCGTACAGTACCTGTGCCTCTCCGGCGGGCGTAATCTTATAAACCAAACCGTTTGGTTCCGTTCCGGCATAAACATTGTTATATTGATCAAGCAGAATATCCAGCAGGTTTGTTTCCGGTGAATCAAAAAATACGGCCGGGATGCCATCAGGCGATATTTTGAACAGTATGCCCTCATTTCCCGTTGCAGCGAAGAGATTCGAATCATTGTCTACTGCCATATCCCATACATAAGCAGCGGGCAGGCTGCAAAACGCCGATGCCTCGCCCCTGTTGTTTATTTTGTAAATAATGCCTTTCGGTGAGGTGCCTGCATAGAGATTGCCGTGTTTATCACAGACAATGCTCTGGATGTACAATTCGGGTGACTTGAAGAGTTCTACGGCCTCAGAACCGTTCTTTATGCAATAAACAGTCCCGGGGTCACCCGACCCAACAAATACCTGATTCTGTAAGTTCGAAGCCATCGACCAGACGAAGGCGCTTTTGATGCCCGTAACGGCCTCTGTTTTGGGCGAAAGCCGTATTTCACCGGTGCTGTGGATGGATACGTTTTGATTAATGCCTTTGTCGAACTCGGATTCTGTCGATTGAGTCCAGATATTGGTGGTCGTACCATCGGCGCGTGAAACCAGCAACAGGAGGAAAAACAACGTAAAAATTTTTACCATAAGTAAACCTTTCATGCGTGTTCCTTATTGTTTATTTAACCGATACCGGGATGCTTTGATTTCCGCTCACCACATAGGCGGTTGGGATACGTGATATTACTTCGTCAAAGAGAGGTCCGATTCCACTTTGATTGGAAAAACTCATAATGGAAAGCATCGACGTCGGAAGAGACGGGAATCCTTCTCCTTTATAGGTAACTCCTTTTTTTGGCAAGAGGACACGTACCATGAGATTATTGTTTCGTTCCATGTTTTCTACGTAATGCAAAAGCTGCTCAAAATTCGTGGGCAGGAACTTTCCGGCAGATCTACCCATATTCAATGCCTGTCCGTACGTGGCGTCGCAGGCAGTGACATTCAGCGTACTTCCGGGAAGCGTATCTTCCGGTATTTGCATCGATACCGTTTGATAAAAACTCTCCCCCGTAAACGGTTTGATACGCACGTCTACCTGTAACGTGTCGCCGGGCTTAACTTGTTTTTTGTCTACCTTAATGGCTTCAATATATGCTGTTTTACGTGCATCTAATACCTTAATTTTAAGGTCGATTTGGTTCACACGCACCTTCTGAAACTGGTTGTTCAGGATCATGGCAAATGGCTGGACTATATGGTTGAGAGGAAACCACGATGGATCGAGTTCGTAAAAGACGTTTTCAATCACCACGGGTTTTTCGTAACCATCGATTTGTGCTGAAAGTTTTATGTTTACCGATTTTTCCCCCAATCTCCTTTCAGTCGACAACACAGCGCTCTGGGCTGCCATCAGAACAAGGCTGGGCGTTAGCAGTTTATTATCAATGACCTCAAAATCATAGGCGAGGTTCTGTGAACCTTCTACTTCGATACGACAGGGCACCATGCGGGATGATTCACCAAAAGTACCGGCAATCCCTGACCTTCTGTCCTGATGTATTCGACCAACGATTTCTCGCGGAGAAGCCATTTTTACAGAATTTGACTGGCTGGTAAGAATGGCATACACATAAGCGGATGCCATGGGGAGGTCTGCTGTCCCTGTTTGCAAAAACGGATGCCCAAAGGCTAAGACGTTATCTCCTTCTACATACGTCACCGTACCAACAACAGCGGCGCTGAGGTCTCCCTTAACCAGAATCGCAGCCACTGACGCCCCTGGAACGAGTTTGGCTTTTTCTGAAATACTATCCCCTTTTTCGGAAAGGGAATTTACAGAAACGTAGCTTCCCCCTTGTACAGGGTACAGTCCGTAAGTATTAAAAAGGGGTTGCATTTTTTGTAAAACTTCGCCGTTAACACCCGATACTACCAAAGGGGCGAGAATCGGCGTAAGCTTCATATTACTTGAATTCCCCTGTATTAATTCTTGTGACATCAAGGGAGCAACCCGTGAACCTGGTTCAGACTCGTTCTGCGGGAAAGACGGGAGTTCCCAATCAGCGGAAGTAAGTGAAATGTCTTTCTCCTGTACCGGTATATTGAGCAAGGTGCTTTTCATTTCATTAATCGGAGTAACGCCGGCAATAGCCTCTTTTGCAAAGCTCCATCCATAAGCAACTGCGCCGATGAGGCGATTATCGATATATACAGGGCTGCCGCTCATACCTGCGATAATGCCCGACTTTTCCAAGGGGTCACCCGACATCCTGATCAGGATCATATTGCTCTTTGCTTCCCAGTTTCTCAGGATACCCAATACCTCAACATTGAACATCTCGACCCGGTCGCCGGTAAAAACGGTTTTGCCGTATCCTTTCATGCCGGGCACAATTTCATCAATATTCATGATGTTTTCTGTGGCGAAGATTAACGTCTTGCCGGATGAAATGAAGACAGAAAAAAAGCCTAAAATCATGAATAAATAAGGTAATTGACGCTCTTTCAATTTCATGCTGAAACTCTACCAATTTAGTAATTTATTGTCAAGGTATAAAAGATGTTGAAATGTTGCCCTTTAGCATTTAGACTATGGTTATTATGAATACAACCGTACTTAATCTAAAGGACCGAACGCTTTATTGGAGACACATAGAAGCGGCTGCCCAGGCTTTGAGTATGGGCGAACTGGTCGCCTTCCCCACGGAGACGGTGTATGGATTAGGCGCACGGAGAGATGATACAAAAGCCATCGAACAACTCTACGAGGTAAAGAACAGGCCCGAAGAAAAGCGGCTAACCTTGATGATTGCTGATCCCGATGATGTAAAAAAATACGTCGATTATATCTCCGATACAGCAAAGAGATTGATGTCTCTCTTCTGGCCAGGCGCGCTGGCAATTGTTTTCCCTTTAAAAAACGGTTCAGACATGAGTATTCGACTCCCTGATAATACCGTGGCAAGGGATCTGATCCGCGCGGTAAAAATACCCATATTAACCACAAGCGCCAATATTTCAGGGCATCCTCCCGCCACAGATGCGCAACAGGTCTTAATGGATCTCGGAGGAAAAATTCATATGATCCTTGACGGCGGCTCGACACGGCTTCGTTCGTCTTCCACGGTGCTTAAAGTAAAGGACGACACCATCGAGATCGTTCGTCACGGCATTATCACAGAGAGTATTATCCGAAGTTGTCTTGAAAATAGCCTGGCAAAAGTGTAATAAGACCGTCTTGATATATGAGGAAATGAAAATATGAGTATGCGGAATTTGTTAATTGTTCATGGTTCAGGAACGACTCGAAACCGTTTGAAATCTTACATCCTGTCTGAATTGGATGACATTGCCATTTCTGAGGTTTCTTCATCTCAGGAAGCTATTCAAAAGTGCCAGGAACAAAAATTTGAATTGGTACTTTGTGGTAAGGAATTACCTGATTCGAATGGACTGGCACTCTATAAAAAGATACACACCCTGTCCATCAACAAAGAAGTTGCCTTTATTCTCGTAACCTCAACCAATACTGCCGAGAATATAAAAGAATTACTCGAACATGGTATTACCCATTATTTAGTTTTCCCTTTTACTTCAAAAGAACTTCGAGATAAGATTAATTCAGCCTGTGATCCAAGAAGATGGCGTGCATACGAACGAATTTACATACCAGACACACAGGCGATAATTCATACAAAATATGACGAAATTGAAGCAAATATTATTAACATAAGTATAAATGGCGTGGCTTGTGACTTTGTATATTCGAGCGAACATTCAAATCTCCTGGGAAGCACACACATTACCATAAAATTCCCCGCTGAATATAACAGCGTTCAGGTAAGTAACTTGCCATGTAAATTTTTGCGGTTAAATGTTTTGACCTGGAAACCTGATGGTACCCCGGAACGTGTCCATGCAGCCTGGGGAATCTTAGGACTTTCTATTCAGGAAAAAAAGATTATGGAACAGATTTTTGAAGAATCTAAAGAAAGGGCTTAATTAATACGATAATGAAGATAGCATTAGCGTCAGATCATCGAGGTTTTGAGTTTAAGAAGCACGTAGCATCCATGCTTGCCCAAATGGGGCATACAGTCAAGGATTTTGGCACGACAACAGGTACTGAATCAGTCGATTACCCCGATTACGGATTGAAAGCAGCCCGATCTGTCGGGTCCGGAGAATCTGACAGGGGGATTCTGATATGCGGTACTGGAATTGGGATGTCTCTCGTAGCCAACAAGGTGAATGGCGTTCGGGCCGCAGTATGCCATAATCTTTATACCGTGGAAATGAGCCGGAGACACAATGATTCCAACATCTTGTGTATTGGCGCCGATGTGATAGACGAAGACCTTCTTGAACAAAAGGTTAAGCTGTGGCTAGAAACCCCTTTTGAGGGCGGCAGACACGCCCGCCGTGTTGAGAAGATCATGGACGTTGAAGACGGCAGCGGGATTTAGTCCAGGGTAATTGTCTGTGCCCCCCTGGGTATTACAAGCGTAAATACTTTCGGGTCGAGCTTACCATTCACAACAATGTTAGAAAAGGCAAGGCTAAAGGTGGTGTCGTATGCAGGCCAGCGAACGTCGATCCTTTGCGGTATCCTGCACTCCTTATAACTTGTATAATTGGTAAACACGGCCTGTAACCGTATAGAACCATCGGCATTAAACAATTCGCAGCGAAACACCTCGCCGTTGACCCGGTCAACCAACAGATTCCCTTTAAGATTCACATCCTCCTTATCCATTTCCAGCATATGAATCAGCCAATAGGCAGGCCAGGTTTCCAAGGTGGGTTTTTCTCCTTCTAAAATTTCTTTGTAATTGAACAGGCTCGCCATATCTCCCGGGAAAATATTGATACCGAGCGTTTCGATCCTGTGAAAGGTGTTACAAGCGCCCGTGTAAACCTTGTTTTCCAGCGGAACATAGAGCCGGAATTTATTCCCATCAGAAGATATATCAAATACGGTCGTGGCAAGTTTAGAGCCTATCGCCCGCAAACTCTTCGGGTTTTGGTATAGTATCAATCCGGTACAGCGGACGGGACCTTTGAGGTCTGGAGCAGTAAGGGTCATTGCTATGTTTGCGCGAAAGGTGGCAAGCCTGGAACCGTTGGAAATGATAGCATCGCGTATTTGCTGTAATGAGAGGTTTTGGGGCTTCCCCTGTATATTCCTTAAAATAGCCGATGTATCCTCCCAAATCGGTTTCTGCAAGGCCGGTGTTTTATAGGTTGCACAACCAGATGCAAGAATTGCACAGAGAAAGAAACTGCGAATTACATACATTTTCAACCATCTATCTGAATTTTGCATTTTATTAATGTCTTACTTCTCTCAAATTCAAAAACTCTTTTAATGCATTTCCCATTTAAACCATAACAATATCTAATGAATCAACAACTCTATAATCCAAGGCTATATCTTGCGGCATTTTCAATCTTTCTCATTATTTCATCTGAAACCTTACCAGCGGGTTGTTTTGGAAACCTGGCTTGGTCTATCGAACGTATTTGAAAACAAAGGAAGACTGTTTCCATTGGCAAGCCACTCTCTGATGGTGATACACGAACATTTGTGGGATAATCATGGGAAATGTTTTCACCTTTTGTCCCGACAACTATGGTTACCACAAGGGGTAGTTTGTTAATAGCATCTATGGATAAGACCAAAACCGGTCGTGTCCCTGTTTGTTCTTTCCCTTTTGCAGGGTTTAAATCTACAAAGTATATTTCCCCTCTCTTGACAGCCATTAGACCTTTACCAACCCATCCAATTCAGTGCCAGTAAATTCAGAATTAATCTTTCTTATCTCAAGCTGAATCTCTGGATCAAATGCCATTGCAGTAAGTTGGGCTTCTATAGTTTTTTGTTTATTTAATACCTCACCTCTAAGTTGATGCGCAAGCCGTTCGAACAAACATAATTGCTCATCTCGGGATAATTGCTTAAATTTTTTTTCAATATCTTCAATAATAGATGTTACCATGACTATTTTTCTCCTTCTTTAAATGAGTATTGTTTATATTGAGATTTTTTAAAAAACTGCATTGTTACCAATATTTAACAATTAATTGTTTTTTAATACTACAATTTCTCAGTTCTTCGCACTACTCATTATTTTTGGTCTGACATAGTTCTTCTGCATCCTGTAATTGAAATATGAAGTTCCCCCTAAGTTTTAAGATGGTGACCCTTGCCATCCTTTTTTAACATAGCATCTAAAAATGTTTTTCTTTTAGCGCTTTACAGATTCCATCTAAATCTGGGAAGAGAGATGTGGCTGTAATATCCATTTCATTCAAATCTATTATAGCTTTTGCTCTGTCTCTAATTGGTAAATCAAAAATTTTTAAATACACATTTTTGTTTTCATTTTCTAAATACCTTACATAACCCTCAATATCATCAAAACTTGAAAACATTCATACAGCTTTCTGAGATTGCATCCTTTTATTGCTTTCGTCAGACGGTTCGAAATAAGTAATTGAAGGAAAGGCACGGTCCAAAAGTTTAACTGATTGCATATATTTACTATCTCTTCTCCGTACCCAATCTGGTCCATTTACCCACTTTTCAGTATCAAAAACGAAAATTCTGACATAGCCTTTGCTTTGTTCTGCCTCATTTTTTGCGATGTTTTCGTAAGCAAAGTATGCAGCTACGTAAGGACAACGGGTCCAGTCTAATAAAGGTGTAGGATAGCCATGATGCTGAGCAAGTGCCAGTAATGCTCCATAGTCGAGTGGATTGTTTAAATCATATCTACGGTTTGAAGAAATGTTTATTTTACCGTGGAGCTCCGGTATATTTTCGTCTCTATAGCGAAAGAGATCGACTCTGTTAGTTCTATGAAAAAACGTGCGCAGTTTCCACTGTATCCATTGGTTTTTACATTTTTCCCCTGTTTGTCCTCTGAAAATATATCTTTGGTCTTGGTTGTATTCTGCTATCTTCTTTTTAAAGTCTTCCCAAGATTCTACTTTTTCATAAATTTTAATATCAGAATCTTTATATTCATATGGCTTGTCAGAGCTGTAAAATCTTAAATAATATTCTCCTTCATAAGGTTTGTCTGTTTTAAATCTCCCAATAAGTATAGATTCTCCAGTTTTGTTTTTCGTACTAATCCCACTAAATTCACTAGTTTCTGGTATCTCAGTTTTTGGAATATTAGAGAATTCTTTTTCTTCCCAACTTCCGATAGTAGTATCCTCTTTAATCGGATTAAAGTCAGACAGTTTTCCTGTGAATATTCCTGTGTATTGGTTAAAGTCTTTTTTATTAATTTTTGCTTGGGCGACACTCCAATTTCTATTCAAATTGAACAACATCACCCTTCCTTCAAAAGATTCTCCAATGAGATCTAAATTCAGCACAACAAAACTTTGCTGGATTTTCAAAGGCACTCCATCCCTTTGGGGATTTACTAAATATCCCAACCATTGACCATTCATACAGGAATATCCTCTAATACCTCGAATTTTCTTTATCCGTGGATTTGCCAGAATTTGTGCAAAGGCCCCCTTATTTTTACTTTTGCATTGACTTTATAATATCCACTCCCCTGTAAATACCTCCGTTGCCGGGCCTGTCATGTAAACATTGCCATCTTCTGCCCATTCCAGTTCCAGATCGCCTCCTGGTAGATGGGCAAGAATCTTGCGCTCGGTCTTTTTGTTGAGGACACCCGCAATGCATACAGCCGATGCGCCTGTCCCACAAGCTAAAGTTATTCCAGAACCGCGTTCCCACGTCTTCATGGTTACCTCTTTAGGATTATGTATTTTCACAAAGTGGACGTTTGTCCTCTCCGGGAATGAATGATGTCGCTCAATTTCAGCACCATGTTGAGGCAGGTCGATCTTATCAAAATTGTCAACAAAGATAACGCAATGCGGATTTCCCATAGAGACACAGGTAATCCGAAATGAAACCTCTTTGCCAATAGGTAAAAGTTCACCCCCTCCCCTAACCCCTCCCACCAGGGGCGGGGAATACTCATTATCCCCTTGTATTCCTCCCCCTTGACGGGGGAGGTTTCGGTGGGGGTGCGCTGTTACACTCATAGTTAATATTTCATCAATTACTTGAGTTTCTTTACCAATCATAGGAATTTCTGATCGCATGAGTTTTGGTTTTCCCATGTTGACTCTTGCGCTGGACACTTTTCCATTCGTTGTAAAAAGCTGGATCGACTTAACACCTGCCAGGGTTTCTACAGTGAGTGGATTCTTTTGGGTGATTTTGTGGTCGTATACATATTTTGCAACACAGCGGATACCGTTTCCGCACATCTGCGCCTCGCTGCCGTCCGCATTAAAGATGCGCATCTTGCAATCCGCCGCCTTCGACGGTAGGATGAGGATAAGCCCGTCAGACCCCACACCAAAATGTCTGTCGCTAATAATCGGGGCGACCTTTACAGGGTCTTTCATTTCTTCTTCAAAACAGTTGATATAGACATAGTCATTGCCTATGCCGTGCATTTTTGTAAATTTCATGTGGTTATTTTCCCTTTCCAAATAGCACGACTCTAATGGTTTTTAAAAATACCACGAAATCCAGGATAAACGACATGTTCTTGATATAATAAAGGTCGTATTGTAATTTTTCTTCCGTTTGTTCTATTGACGATGCATAAGGAAACTTTACCTGCGCCCAGCCGGTCAGGCCGGGTCTCACCAGAAGCCTCTGGGTGTAAAAAGGTATTTTTTCTTCAAACTCCCTTATAAAAACCTCCCGTTCCGGACGCGGCCCAATCAAACCCATATCACCCTTAATGACATTTACCAATTGCGGGATTTCATCCAATCTCCATTTTCTCAGAAATCTCCCAATCTTCGTAATCCTGGGGTCGTTATCTGCGGCATAAACCGCACCGGTAAGCGACTCCGCATTCTCCACCATGGTACGGAATTTCATAATGGTAAATTTTCTACCATCCTTGCCAATACGTTCCTGTGTATAAAAAATCCTCCCCCTGGAATCGCATTTTATTACTATTGAGAGAATCACCATGACGGGTATTAACAAAATAAATAGTATCAATGCGATAATTGCTTCCAGAATAGGCTTAATCAATCTGCTATACAGTTTGGGCTTGCCAATGGCAATGTGGAGCATCCACATGTTATTGATATGTTTAAACGGTATTTTACCCGTTAATTGTTCGTAGATAGCAGGCATATCAATAATATCTACGCCTTTCCACGAGCAATTAATTAATGCCTTGATTAAATCGGCATGTTTTTCATGAGTAATAGCTGCAACTATCAGGTCAATATCATTTTTACGAATGACCTTATCTATCGTATATCGATCTCCTAATACGGGAACCCCATCAATGAGTTTGCCTTTCTTTTGCGGGTCGTCATCAATAAAACCTACAGTCCTCAATCCTGATTTTTGCAACCTGTTTATCTCCTGCAAAATGGTTTTCCCTGCCCATCCGGCGCCAACAATGAGGACATTTCGTTTAAAAATCGGCTGCTCCAGGAGATAACTGTATAAAATTCTCCACCCGATGATAAAAAGGGTAATGAGTATCCCATTGAGAATGAATACACCACGTCCTATTCGCAGCGACCAGTTCATATAAAACAACAATGTAGTAATGACAAAGGCACTGGTTGAGGCAAGCGTGATAGCCATGACATTCCCGATGGATTTAAAATCCTTTCGAATATCATAAAGTTCGGTGGAAAAGAACACCATAATGTAAATCAAGCCTGTTAGTATAAATGACCAGGGATTGCTTTGTATATAGCCCCACCCAGCGCTTACTCCTAAACGAAGTATTGCCGATAGAAAGATGGAACCATTTACAATAAGCAGGTCTCCCAAAATGAGCAGTATAAGCCGTTTTGAGATTGGATAATTAAAAATCTTTATTGTCATGGCTAAACCCAGCCTAAAAATTTTTCAATGTCATTAAAAAAGATTCTGGGATTGTGCAGGTAAATACTGCTTCTTGCCTTCGCCCTTTCAAAGATGCGCATAACGCCTTTATTATAATTGTGGAAGGCGTCTTTTACCTCTTTTTCAAGCGTTACAAAATCACCAAAATCCATGGTATCAACCCTTCGATTTACATCTTTTAGATAATAGTCGCTCGGTATGCGGGTAAAGAAATCTTCATACGACATTTCTTTGTTAACCAGTCCATGCTCAACACCCACATCAAAAAGACGCGTCCCCGGGAAAGGCTCATAGACACCGATTGATGCAAAACTGGGTTTTATTTTATACAATAATTCCAGAGTATTTTTGATATCTTCCTTTGTCTCTGTCGGTATACCCATCATAAAGTAGGCGGTCCAGTGAATACCTGTCTCCCGGAAAAGCCTTGCCGCTTCTTGTATCCGTTCGAAGGTAATACCTTTGTCCATCAATTTTAAAATTCTCTCGCTGCCCGATTCAATCCCCACCTTTATGCTGTTACAACCCGCCTTCTTCATAGTCCTCAACAGTTCCGGGTCCACTAAATCCACCCGTGTATTACAATCCCAGTTAATTTTTATGCCTTCATTCATCAGCATATTACAAAATTCCATGACCCTCTTTCTGTTCACCGTAAAAGAATCATCCTTAAATGTGAACTGCCGTGTCCCGTAACGATGATGCACGTACTTGATTTCTTCCACAATATTTGTCAGGGAACGATACCGTACCTTTCTCGTCCATATCTGTGTTGCGCAATAGGAGCAGCTATATGGACAACCCCGGCTCCCCATTAACAATCCCATATCTTCCGAAGTATACGTATCCAAACCTAACAACGTTTCTCTGTCTGGAAACGGAAGGCTGTCTAAATTATCTATAAATTTTTTCGTATTATTGCAGACAATTCTATCACCATCCCGGTAGGAAATTCCAGGTATTGTGCCGAAATTATTGTTTTTCGAATCCCCGATCAAAGTCGAGGACAAGTTTAACGTATTTACCAATTCAAGTAATACCGCTTCGCCCTCTCCATTCACAACAAAATCAACGTCTTTTGTGTTTTTAAGGATCTCGTCTGCCTTCAAAGCCGCATGGGGACCACCAAAGACAACATAACAATTTTTGTTGAATTTTTTTGCCAGGGAAGCAATCGTAAACGCAGAGGCAGCCTTCGGGGTCATAACCGTAACCCCAACGATATCGGGTTGATATTTTACAAAAATCTCCGAAATCTCTTTTATAATGGAATTTTCCGGATTCCTCAATTCCTTCAAGTAAATGCGATATTTTTCAGGCAGTCTCGTGTAATCCATCCCCTTTGAATTTTTGTTGCAGTCGGCGTCATAGATGGTTACTTGATGCCCGGCCTTTTTCAGCGTTGAGGATAGATAACTTAATCCTAAAGGGAAATACCGGTTATAGTAATTAAAAAATCTATAAAAAGGCGGGTCTACTAAAAGAATTTTCATTTCCACAAACCCCTGTCCAAACTCCTGTATTGTATCGCTTCAGATACATGCTCTATTTTTATATGCTCGCTTTCGTCCAGATCGGCAATGGTGCGGGACACTTTGAGAATCTTACTGTGTCCACGTGCAGAAAGCCCTAATTCCGTCATTGCCTGATAAAGAATTGCTTCTGCATCTTTATCCATCACACAATATTTTTTAACCTGCCTGGAAGACATATGGGCATTCGTACCCGTTGGCTGATCTTTAAACCGCTCTTTCTGCATTTCACGGCCAACCGTCACCTTTTTTCTGATATCCACAGTGGATTGCCTCTCCCTATCGGATACAAGCTCATTATAGCGTACCGCAGGCACCTCTACCTGAATATCCATTCTATCCAACAACGGGCCTGAAACCTTTGACATATAACTTTGAATCTGATGGGGCGTACAATGACACTCTCTCCGTTTATCGGTATAATACCCGCAGGGACAGGGGTTCATGGCGCATATAAGCATAAAGTTTGCAGGATAGGTGACTGAATTTAACGCCCGTGAAATGGTCACACTGCCTTTCTCCAAAGGTTGTCGAAGCACTTCCAGTGTCTTTCGGTCAAATTCCGGAAGTTCATCTAAAAAAAGCACCCCATTATGTGAAAGGCTAATCTCGCCGGGTCTCGGGAACGAACCACCACCGATTAACCCTGCTGTACTGATTGTATGATGAGGGGCACGAAATGGCCTTGTTGAGACCAATGATTGTTTCGAGTCAAGGAGTCCGAGCACACTGTAAATTTTGGTCGTTCCTAAAGCTTCCTCCAAGGTGAGCAAAGGCATAATTGTGGGGATACGTTGCGCAAGCATCGTCTTGCCTGCGCCCGGCGGCCCTACCATAATCACATTATGATTTCCTGCGACGGCAACCGTTAAAGCCCTTTTGACGTGTTCCTGCCCTTTAACGTCTGAGAAATCCATGTCATAGCCAGAAGATTCCTTAAACACTTCGTTGAGTTCAATCTTATATGGCACCGCAGGAATCGACCCGGTCAATATCCCTACCGTCTCTGTAAGGGTTTCAACGGGAATGGTATCAAGCCCGTCAACAACCGCTGCCTCAGACGCATTTTCAGCAGGCACCAGAAATTTTTTTATCCCCGATTCTCTACACTTAAACGCCATTGATAAACAACCCTTAACCGGACGCAGCCTGCCATCCAGAGACAGCTCACCCGCAATAGCATATTCCTGGATATCCGGAACGTCGATTTGGTTCGTTGCTATAAGTATCCCGATTGCTATTGGTAATTCAAAAACCGGGCCTTCTTTCTTGCGGTCTGCAGGTGCAAGATTTATTGTCATGGGTTTATAAGGAAACTTGTAACCGCTATTATTGACCGCCGCCTTTACCCTGTCACGGCTCTCCTTAACCGCCGTATCCGGCAACCCAACGATGGCAATATAAGGCATATCACCCCTGGCGATATAAACCTCAATATCTAATAAGTATGCCTCAATACCAAAAACGGCAACACTTCTGACTTTCGCCAGCATTCGCTGATACCAAAAATAATGTATCCGGACTTGCTATTTTACAGTTGCAACTTTATTCAATGCCTTGAGCAGGGCATCCATGTCGATACCGCTCATTCCCGCTGTTTTCTCGATACTAAAACCACCGCCACAGCAGGAATCTACCTTAAAATTACTAAAAATTGTAATTGTTTTTGGATATTTCTTTATCACATCATTAATAACCATATCCTTCGTAATCATATCCGCCATTTTTGCCTCCAAAAATTATTCTATTTATTAAATATTTTGATTGAAACTTACTATGCTATGTTATAATTACAAATAAAATATAACTTGATTATGATAATGTATAATACAATCAAAAAGCAACGTATTTTTACTGCGTCGGTTAACATGAAATAATGATTACTATGCATTTAAACAAATGAAAATTTGAAATGGGTATATCATTTTTGAAATGCAAAGCCCTTGGAACGGTGTAATAAAAATATAACAAAAAAATTAGTAATTTTATAAGCTCAATATTTTAAAATGTTTATGTAAAAAAAATTAAATATCAATAATTTATTTAATTGGAATACCGCTTGTGTATATGCTAAATTGCTGTAAATTACGTATTATGCAACATTGTGATGTATATTTTTTAAAAAGGAGAGGGATTTCGTAATGAGTGTTATCAGAAATACAATCAAGACATTGCACCCAGCTTATTTTGCTTTTATAATGTCCACAGGCATAATCTCGATTGCATCCGGACTTCTGGGCTTCAAGGGTATTGCTTATGGGCTCTTTTATATAAACATTATTGCATATGCAGCCGTTCTATCATTACAAATACTGCGGATAAGGATGTTCTGGACAAACCTGTATAATGACCTTTCCAATCCGAAATTAAGCCTCGTTTTCTTCACTACGGTTGCAGGCACTAATGTACTGGGTGCACAATTTGTCTCTGTAGTAAATTATCCGGAAGTTGCAAAGATATTCTGGTATTTTGGCATATTCCTCTGGACAATCGTTTCGCTATCCACATTTAATCTCCTCTTTATAAAATGCGATCAAAGAATCGAAATGGTAATGCACGGAGGTTGGTTGACCGCAACCGTTGGCACCCAATCAGTGGCTGTGCTTGGAGCCTTGCTTGCACCGAAATTTGGGGATGCCGGGAGTTTCGTGATGTTTTCCTCCTTTGTGTGGTGGATGATCGGCTCTTTCCTTTACATGGTCTTGATTACACTAATCATGTATAGACTTGTATTTTTCAAAATATCCCCTGACGCTCTAGTCCCGCCATACTGGATAAATATGGGTGCGCTAGCCATTACAACCTTAGCAGGTTCTATCTTATGCATAAATATTCCTAAAATACAGGGACCGTACGCTGATTTCTTAGGATTTACAAAAGGATTTACTTTGTTTTTCTGGTCATTCGGCACATGGTGGATACCCTTCTTGGTCATTATTGGAATATGGAAATACGTCTTTCATAAGACACAATTTAAGTACACCCCTCTTTATTGGGGCATGGTCTTCCCTTTGGGCATGTACACAGCTTGCACCATAAGGCTTTCGCAGGCCATTCAAATTCCATTTATTGCTAACATATCAAAATATTTTATCTATGCGGCTTATGTTGCCTGGAGTTTCATATTTATTACCATGATACTTTCCATGATAAAAGCAGCGACTGCAAAAGAAGCGGCTGCCCCGGCAAAGGCGGTTCAACCTCAGATGACAGGCGTTGCAAAAGGATAGAACTTCCTTGTGAAAAACAGCGAAAGATTAATTGTGCGATTTTTTTATTTGCCAAATGTTCAGTACAAATAAATTAATTATATATTTTAAAATATTGCGTGATGCATTTTATTCGTAATCTAATTTAATACACGAAAGGGGGTAATTTGTGGCTGATACGCAGACTGGCAGTACAAACAATCAGGAATATGCCGCACCAGTGATTGAGATTGATGCCTATGCTCCGGCAAAGATGGCCGATAAGGTGGGGCATGTTGGCGTTGCGAAATCGCAACTCGGTACATTAACTACATTCGCCCTAAGTATTCTTGCCGGTGTTTTTATTGCGTTGGGTATTCAACTCTCCATGTTAGTAACACATACCGCTACCTCTAATTATGGTCTAAATCAGTTGGTGGGCGGTGTGGCTTTTACCTTAGCCCTAGTTTTAATCGTAATAGCCGGCGCAGAACTCTTTACGGGAAATTGTCTTATTGCGATGTCTTTTATGGCCAGAAAAATTACCGGTAAAGACCTTGCCAGAAATTTAATTATAGCATTTATCGGCAACTTTATTGGCGCATTAACCCTTGTTTTATGGATATACGTTTCAAAACAATGGACAATCAGTAATCATCTCTTGGGCGCTAAAATTGTCCTTGCAGCCAATGACAAGGTGAATATCCCATTTGGCGCTGCCTTTGCCAGGGGTGTGCTTTGCAATGCCCTGGTATGTTTGGGTATTTGGTTATGTTACAGTGGCAGAAGCAATATGGATAAGATACTGGCATTACTCTGGCCTATCTCCTGTCTGATAGCATGCGGATTCGAACACTGCGTTGTTAATATGTGGCTTATTCCCATGGGGCTTGTTCTGAAAGGCAACAGCGCCGTACTGGCGGCCGCAGAAAAGTTTCACGGCGGAAAATTAGACCTTTCGAATCTCACGTTCTTTAAAGGTTTTTTGATTGATAACCTGTTCCCTGTCGTCCTTGGAAATTTATTCGGTGGTATCGTTCTGGTTGCGGGTGTGTATTGGTTTATCTATTTGCGTCCATCAAAGAGATAATGAAAAGGAGATATAAGATATGGCAGAAAATAAAGTTCCAAAATCTATCCAGGTTATCGATATCGATGCCTATTCACCTCCGCTGATCGCATCCCGAATTGACAAAGTCGCCCTGGTAAAGGCAAAATTAAGCTTTGCACAGACTTTTTTACTGGGAATATTAGCAGGAGTCTATATTGCCATTGGCGCACAATTCGCCACCTTTGTAACGAGCGACTCCACTCTGCACTTTGGGCTTAACTCTCTGATTGCAGGCATTGTCTTCTCCCTCGGACTTATGTTAGTCGTAGTTGGCGGCGCGGAACTCTTTACGGGCAATTGTTTAATTATTATGGGTTATATTAGTAAAAGGATCTCGACGCGTGATATGCTCAATAACTGGATCGTTTCATTTGCCGGGAATTTAGTGGGCAGTCTGACGATGGTCTGCTGGATGTCTCAAACCCATCAATGGGAATTTTTTCACAATATGGTCGGCGCAAAGGCGCTGCTTATCGCCAACACAAAGGTCAATCTCTCTTTTTCGGCTGCCCTGGCAAGGGGCGTCCTCTGTAACGCAATGGTATGCCTTGCTATCTGGTTATGTTTCAGCGGCAGGAGCGTGGCAGACAAAATCCTTTCGATTGTTTTCCCCATCGGAGGTTTCGTTGCCAGTGGATTTGAGCACTGTGTTGCAAACATGTACTTCATTCCCATGGGTGTGGTATTAAAAAAACATCCTGAAGTAGTTGCGGCTGCTGAAAAAATGGCAGGAAAAACCTTGGACCTCTCCCAACTTACCTGGAGGGGATTTTTTGTAAATAATCTTTTCCCGGTTACTCTGGGTAACATCGTAGGGGGAGTTATCCTGGTTGGAATAATGTTCTGGTTTGTCTATTTACGGCCTCACCTTAACTTATCTTTTAGTGTGAAACAGGACTTTTTCCCCGATAAAAAGTAACTTTTTGTGAATGCTTAAATAATTGTCTTGAAAAAATCCCGGTATGAAATAAACTATGTCAATCATGCCGGGATTTTTTCATGTATTACTACTCATAGCATTCGTATCCCTTATAGCATCTGCTATCAGCTATTTTTTTGCCAAAATAAAGCTGTTCTCATTTACACTCATCTTGTTTTATACGTCTAACACGTTTCTTTCTTTTTTCCTGATACACAACAATCACGCCATCTTTTTTTACACGATTGTTATATTCCTTATTGTCTTCCCCATAATATGTCTCATCCTGTTTGCTCTTGATGTACACTATGGCCTGTTTTGTATAGACACATCTTTTGTGTTGGTTCTCGTTTGGCTATTAACACCCGTACTTTTTATCGTAAACCTTATTTCTTATATCTTAAAGGTAGTTCATGTCTGAAATTCCCAGGAAAATATTCATTAGCGCAGGTGAATCGTCAGGGGATATTCATGGCGCAAACCTCATGCGCTGTTTACTCGAAAGAGATCCCCATGTAACATTTTACGGACTCGGTAGAGAAAATATGGCAAAGGCCGGATTGCAGGGGCTCCATGACATGTCCCTAAAATCCTTAATGTGGCTTCACGCCTTAACAGAGCTATCGACCTTCCTAAGAATGAAAAAGGAATGTATCCACTTTTTGAGGCAGGAAAGTCCCTGTGCGGTAATATTGATCGACTACTGCGGTTTCAATTTCTATATAGCCAGAGCTGCTAAAAAACTTGGTATCCCCGTGATTTACTATATCAGTCCACAACTCTGGGCGCACGGACCGTGGCGTGTGAAAAAGATGAAAAAACTAGTAGACAGACTACTCGTTATTTACCCTTTTGAAAAATCCTTCTATGACAATGCCGGTATCTCTGTTACTTATGTGGGGCATCCGCTATTCGATGAAATTCATAAAGAGGGCGTTGATGAAGGACTTGTTACTGAACTAAAAAAACAATTGGGAGAAACCGTTGTTTCTTTTCTCCCGGGCAGCCGCAGACAGGAAATCGTTAGATTGTTACCCTTATTCCTGCAATCAGCAGTACAGATACACCATACAATCCCCTTGGCACAATTTCTCATTTCCTGCAGCAATGAGCAACATTTTGACCTTATAAGCACCATTACAAAAGAATTCCCTGTCCCTTTTAAAATTGTTGTAGGAAGTGTCCATGAAGTAATCAAGGCATCCACCCTTTGTATAGCAGGCGCTGGAACAATCACATTACAAATTGCCTGCTACCTCAAGCCAATGATTATCGTTTACAAAATATCGCCATTTGCCTATTTCATCGCCAGGCCATTTCTTACCACTCCTTATATTGGCCTTGTGAATAAACTCGCCAGTAAGATGATTGTTCCAGAACGTCTTATGTGCAGAGTGAATCCCGCCTGGCTTGTCAATCAGGCAATACAATTACTCCACAATCCTCAAAAAAAACAGGCTTGTATTCATGAGTTATCCCTGCTCATGCATGAGATTGCAAAACCGGGAGCATCCAAACATGCGGCGGACGAAATATTAAATCTGTTACGTTCAAAGTTAAATTAACCACAGATTAGCACAGATAAAATAGTAACCTGTAAGGTTGGGTGAAGCAAATTACAGAGTTTTTTGAGTTAGTTATGTTCGTCATGAAAAATGGTTATATGGCTGAATGGTTAAATGGTTTTCCAACCATACAACCATATAACCATAATCCTACATGAAAAGATGCCCTGAAACCCACTTAAATAATATGAAATTCCTATACAATCCTGCTAACCGCTCCATTCGCCGCAGCACCAATTCTTTCAGCACGCCACAGGAATTCTATACAAACATTTATGAATCTGTTCGGGATGAAAAATCCAATGAGAAGGGCGGTCGTAATGCCAGTCTCTCCCGCCAGGAACATGGTGTTCAAGGTAAGGCCACTTGCGAAACGGGTCTGTTCCTAATGCCTGGATAAGCTTCTTGTTGTTCATCGTAACGTTTCCGGCCCTTGGGGGCATAGGGCCTGCTTCCTTTCGCATGCAGCCTTTTAACAGATGCGGGGCATATCCGCCCACCTTGTTTACGATCTGTCCTATCTGATAAAGGCTGAGATGCCGATGAGAACCAAGATGATAAATACCCCTGATTTTATTCCCGAGGGCCTGTTCTGTGACTTCATTGAAATCTTCGCAATAAAACGGCGATCGGACCTCATCAAAATATAAGGTGGCTGGGTTATTCTTTTTAAACCGGGACAGTATCCAATCAATCGCCCCTGCATGCCCATTGACGCTGCTTCCCATGGGAAGCGATATCCGGAAAATCGCAGCTGCAGGATTTTTCAGCATAATAATCTCTTCGGCTATCGCCATAGTCTTGCCATACATTGTGACGGGTGACACTGCGTCTTCTTCTGTATAGAGCCCCTCTGATTTTCCAGGGAATACCAGGTCTGTAGAAAGATGTATCAATCGAATATCATGACTAGAAATCACTTCCACTATATTTAAGGCCGATTGCACATTCACACGATACGCCAGCACAGGATTCATTTCGCAAGACTTCAAGGCGCACGACCCTGCCCCATTTAAAACAGATTTGAACCGCTTCTGTTTCATCAAAGCCGCAAGCCCCTTGTGGTCTTCTATATCCAGAGGGATGATCCCCTTCTCCCGCAGCGGCCAGTATCGGACGGGACGAATGCCGACAACGTGGTTTGGATATTTTGAGTGAAAATACTGAAAGGCACTGTAACCGGGCACCCCTGTTACACCGGTAATCAAGAGTGGTAGAAAAGATGGTAAACTCATAAAATTACTTAATACTACAGTAAACGCCTTAAATAAGTTGACATATAATATAATAGTCATCTATGAAAAAGCATGTCAAGAAGAAAAAGTATCCCTGTTGACAAAAAAACCAAAAGAAATGTTTTCTTGCCATGCGTCCTTCCACACTGGGGCTAATCAAGCCATACAGTCTCGAGTGCATGAATGTCAAACTGGTTATTACCGTTCTCTTTCTATTCCCTTCCATGAAATACCTTCGGCAATCGGTTTTCAGTCATCTATCGATGCTCTTTCCTGAGCATGGTAATTTCGGATTTAAACGAGGGCGGATCAACCATTGCGTTGGACCTCTTTGGGTCAATGACACTTGGATCTCATCCCTCTCTCAAGAAAACAGGTATGAACCAACCTTTCATGCCTTCTTACCCTGTTTTACTTGATTAGATTGCCTGTTATCAGTCTGTCATCATATTTCTCACTCTTCCTCCATACGCTCAAGCTTATTGCCGCTATCTTACGACATTACTGCATTATAGGCATTATCATGACTGATACCTTTCAACCGTAAGGTATCGTAATAGTTCCTTAAACCGCTCTTACCTTTCAATACCGAATGTCCAGCCATCTTGTATACGCATTTTAATATCCGATTGCCCCAAATCTTCTCACTCCCATATCCCCTCCCGTCACTTATCCTCTTATGCCTCACCAACCCACAGTAGCTGTAATATTTGTACTTACTGCTAAACCTCTCCGGTCTGCTCCCTTCCATCTTCTCTAAAAGCTGATATATCTGCGTGCCAATAAATTTAAAGTCTGTTCGCTCTAATCCCTCAAGAAAACTCTCATCGTTATATAACGATTCTCCTTTCACTTTCTTCCCACTTTTCCGAAATAAGGATTTGTATCTGTTCTTCAGCCTCACCCCTTCTTCAATGAAATCCTGATACCCTGACATTAAACTCCTGAACCGCTCCCTCCTTGAACCATCATGATACACGGATATCAGAAAACCTCCTCGCAAGAGCTTCGATAGCTTCCTGGCATCCATCTTGTCCGTCTTAATCTTCTGGTAATCCTTGTTTGCTACAGGATTGCATACGATCAACTCATCTACTTCTGGTCTCAATATCTCATACAGCCAGTTGCTTAATTCACACTCTTCAAACGTCAGTTTCTTAACACCCTCTATTCCCCTCACATACTTCACCAAAAGCCGACCATTGCTCTCAATCGTAGTGTTGTCTACTTCCATCCCTCTTTCATCCGTCACATTGAATGTACATGTTGACGAATGGGCATCCAATCCTATATACTTTGTCATACAGCCTCCTTCCTAAGGTTTAAAGACTTACCATCTTTATTGATGGTCTAAAGCCTTTATGATATTTAATATCACAAAAGGTTATTGCCTGTTCAAGGCTTTTTAACCTCCTTGGAAGGATGCTGCTTTTTCATTTTACCATTGCGAGCGACAGCAAAGCAATCTCAAGCAGGGATTGCTTCGGGCTATCGCCCTCGCAATGACAACTTTCTTTTAGCGTTCACTATAATCTCACAATACCGTTAATATGGGCCCAATAAATTCGAATAATAAAACTTCATATTATGCACGGCAAACATAAAAATCCAAATAAAAAATTAGCTTGACAAAAAAATAAATACTTATTATAGTCAAAGAATATTTTACATATTACGGCGATGGAGTTCGCCCACCTGCTACGTTGTAGCTGATAACTCCTATTGAAGCTAGATGTTTCGATAGGAGTTTTTTTATTGATAAAACCCCTGTCGGAGCCAACGGTTTTGACAAGGGTTTTTTGTTATGAGCTTTATACTCCGAAAACAAACGCCCCTGTCCAAATTTATTAGGAGGGGCAAAATGGAAAAGGTTATTGGCGTTAAGGATCTCCAGAATGCTGGACTATTAGGCGCTGAGTATACAGAATTAGATTTGTATGATGCCTTCATGATGTACTTGATTGTAAATGACAAGTCAGATAATGATCGCATTATTTTACGAAACGGTAATTACACGCTCGATAATAAAAGCTGTTTTTGTATGGACGACTGGCTGGTTTGAATGTTTCTGTGCATTATGGAGGCTGCGTGTGAATTTATAAGTATAAGACAAAAATGCTAATCATTGTCAAAAATATTTAGGAGCTTTAGTATATTTTTTCAGGCGATGGAGTTCGCCTAACTGCTACGTTGTAGCTGATAACTCCTGTTGAAGCTGGATACTTCAATAGGAGTTTTTTTATTGAAACCTCCTGTTGAAGCAATAGTTTCGACAGGAGGTTTTTTGCTAAACAATGCCCTTATCCTAAATAACTTTTCTATGAATGGAGGTCTTTTATGAAAAAGATTGAGGCGATAATCAGACCTGAAAAGTTTGATATGGTCAAGGACGCCTTGCTACATTTGGGCTACCCAGGGATGACCATTACAGAAGTAAAGGGTCACGGCAATCAGAAAGGTATCAGCGAGATGTGGCGGGGAAGAAAATTTCGGATAGATTTACTGTCGAAAATGAAGATCGAGATTACCGCCAAAGATGACGATGTGGAGAAAATCGTCAATACCATCATTGAGGAATCTAAAACAGGAAGTATCGGCGACGGCAAGATATTCGTTTTTGATGTAGAAAACGTGTATCGTATTCGTACGAAAGAGTCAGGAGAAGCCGCAATCTAGACCAAAGGTTTAATAACTTTTATTTTTTACTTTTAACAAAACAACTTCAACAATTATTAAGGAGGTTGTATATGTTAGCTAGCATATTTTTTGTATGCCCAAACTGCGGTAACGTTAAAAATTTCAGGGCCTTTACAAGCAATTTTCAGGTGGTTAAACAATCGCCGGAGATGGGAATTCGTATAGATGAAAGCGATGTCATGCCTAGTTTACGGGAAGACGATAATTATATCGAATGTCAGATGTGTTTTAAAAAATTAGAGTACGACCTGGCGATAGACATCGGCAAAAAATATCTTCAAAAAAGCATGCGACTTTACAAATAAAATCTTTGCTATGGCAGAAGAGCGTAATTTCACAAAAAATATGCAAACCATGAATACAGACACGGCATATTCACCTCCACAAACTGCAGCTATCGTTGAAAATAAGGCTGCGGTAAGGGCGAAATTGCGCGTTACACAAACCTTTGCGTTAAGTATCATGGCCGGAATATTTGTTGCTTTGGGCGCTCAATTTGCCACTTTTGTGACAAGTGATTCTACCCTGCATTTTGGGTTAACCTCTCTTATTGCCGGCGTCGTATTTTCTCTCGGTCTCATACTGGTTGAAACTGCTGGCGCAGAACTCTTCACAGGCAACAACCTTAATGTTTTAGGTTATCTCAGCAATCGTATTACACCAGGGGAATTGCTCAGGATTTGGGTTATTGTATACATAGGCAATTTTATAGGCAGTCTTTTGATGGTCTGCTGTATGTACAAAACACATCAATTTGAATTTTTTCACAATATGGTAGGTGCAAAGGCACTGCTTATTGCCCATAAGAAAGTAAATCTATCTTTTACAGAAGCCCTGGCAAGAGGTGTGCTTTGCAATGCACTGGTATGCCTTAATGCCTGGTTGTGCTATAGCGGAAGAACTTTAGCAGACAAAGTTCTTTCCGTTATATTTCCTATAGGCGGCTTTGTTGCCAGCGGGTTTGAACACTGCGTTGCGAATATGTATTTTATCCCAATAGGTATGGTTTTGAGAAAAAACCCAGCGGTAGTAGCTGCTGCGGAAAAAATGGCAGGGAAAACATTAGACCTTTCACAGCTTACCTGGAAGGGATTTTTTATAAACAATCTCATTCCTGTAACCCTGGGTAATTTTATAGGCGGCGTTATTTTGATTGGTACGGTATGCTGGTTTATTTACCTGCGACCGGATATCCATTTCTTGTCTCTTAATATAAAATCTGATTTCCCAAAAAGGAATAAGCAATAACGCTACTTGGATGTATTATGCTGAATAAAGATCAAAAAAGAGGGCTTACGATAGCACTTCGCATTGTTGAAGAAAACATGCAGAAGATTGAGCAGTTATTAGAAAACAAAACCTATGAGGGCATCCTTTATGATACGAATTGCAGTGTTGCCCCTGATGGTAAAGAAGAGATTTTAAAAAGAATCTCCTTTATTAAGGACAGAATAAACTATATTGCAACTGTATTTGCCCTTGAAAAGGAATGTAGAGAGGGACTGCGGAAGATTTTTGGCATATTGCCTTCCTGCTGGGAAATTATTGAGAATGTAAAAGCAAAGAGGTTGAAAAGATATGGTGATGTCCAGGATGGACTTGATAATGTTCTCGACCCGCAGCTTAATAGAATTACCGATTTAATCCTGGAGATGGAACAATTTTTAGGAAAAATATCTAAATAGTGTTTGAACGAAAACCAGCCGAAGGCAGATAATACAAGGAGAAGAAGGCTGAAAGAATCGGATAAAAGTATTGAATATTTGAAGCAGGAGAGGTAAGCTAGTGTCGGAAAATGAGGGTTTCTCGATCAACGAGACGGG
>JACRII010000060.1 GCA_016235875.1 Planctomycetota bacterium | reverse complement strand
TTCTCTATAACATCCCTGCCTTTAGAGAGAAGTGGAGCAAAGGGCACTTCTTTATCAAGATGGCACTTACCACACGAGGATTGAATTAAATATCTGGAAAGTACGGCCTTCTGCCAGGGTCTGTCAAGCCCGCGGAGGGGCATGTGAGCAGCGTGCATGTAGTCTGTCGAAAGTCCCTGTCCCTCATGACAGATGGTGCAACCATACTTCTCAATATCGTGCCACTGGAGATATTTTCCCGGATGCCCTTTATAAGGGTTCTCCTGATCCTTCATGTCAACATTCTCTATTCCGGTATGGCATGTGGTGCATCGATCCACCCTCTTCAGGCTATCTATCTGTATCTGTTGTATCTTCACAGGACTGGCCAGAACCTGTGCACGAATCATTCTCGTCATCCTCAAACGCTCCTCGTACTTTGCTTTCATTTCCTCCTTGACAGATGGGAGTTCGGATTCTAATGTTTTGATCTTTTCCTCAACAGCCTTTATCTGCAAACGTTTGGCGATAGCCTGATGGTGCTTCCATTCCCTTGCATACTCCTTTATGCAAAGGACAACTATAGCCACCGCAAGGGCAGTTCCCACTACTGCAAACCATATATAATGTATTGGACCTAAAGCGGATTTATCCATTGCAATAAACAAAAAAAATCGACCCTCGTTATAAAACAGGAGATATCATTACATTTACTTCATATGCTGAACCATGGAGTGTGAATAACATATTTAATATCAAATATAAACCGCAAAGGAATCTTCCCTATGAACCCAAACATACTCAGGACAAAGAACATAGTAACGAAATACTTGGCAGGGCTTAATGCCCTGAAAAAGTTTCTGGCAAAGAGGGTTGGAAGCCACATCCCCAAAGCGTAATATCCCATCACGGACGGCACCCCTATATATAGGGGCAAGATGTAAGTGCCTTTTGAAATAACTGGCTTGTGAATATCCCATGACTCCCATGGCAGGTAAAGGAGCCAGCTTGGACCACGGAAAAAACATCCAAAGATTATTAGCCCAAACCATACCACAATTCCTATGGTGAAAATAACAAAGGCAAATTTCCGCTCCCTGAAGCAGTAGATTCCCACTCCCTTAATATTCTTATCTACGAAAGGTATTGCCATCAACCCAACGATAATTAATATAGGTATCATTACCCCCGCTATCCACGGGTCAAAATAGACAAGCATCTCCTGCAGCCCGACAAAATACCATGGCGCCTTGGCTGGATTTGGAGTCTTTGTAGGAGTTGCTACCTCTTCAAGCGGGGCATTGAGAACCATGGAGATAATAATCAGTACCAGACTTACCAGCATCAGCGCAATAAATTCCTTGAAGACCAGATGGGGAAAGGCAAGGAGTTTATCTGGCTTCTTAGGGATTTCTGATACTGCTTCCTTTGGTTTAACTTCATCTACTCGTTCTTGCATAGTCCTTGGCCTTCTGCAGTAAATTTTTAAGAAAAAGATGAACTTTCAACTTGTTTGTGGCTATACCACGCTACTATTTATAAAAACAATTTGTACGTCCCATGCGGGTTGTGCCAGAATATTCAGCTACAACGGACCCGAGATTCCTCCGTCCTTCCTCACCCTCCAGAAATGAATACTCATAAGCACAACCGCCGCCAGTGGCAGGGCTATGCAGTGAAGTACGTAGAACCTTAGCAAGGTATTTTCGCTGATATTCACAGAGCCTCTGAGATAAAAACACATATCACTCATTTCTGACAAGATGTGGAAGGGTCCCTCAGCCCCCATTATAGGGGTAGCCTTTGCCATATTCGTTCCAACCGTTACCGCCCAGAATGCCAGTTGATCCCAAGGCAGGAGATACCCGGTAAAACTAAGAAGGAGGGTCAGCACAAGGAGGACAACTCCAACACACCAATTATATTCCCTGGGGGGTTTATAGGCACCCGTATAAAATACCCTGCACATATGAAGGATTACCGTGAGTACCATTCCGTGAGCAGCCCAGCGGTGCATATTCCTCAAAAAGAGCCCGAAAGTAACGGCAAACTCCAGATCTTTCATGTCCTGGTATGCATACTCAACGGTGGGACGATAGTAGAACATAAGAAGAACGCCGGTAATGGTCTCAACGATAAAGAGAAACATGGATATTCCACCGAGGCAGAAGGTGTATTTCACTTTAAGGCCACTGGTCCTTACCTTTAAGGGGTGGAGGTGAAAGAGACACGTATTTAAAATGGTGAGGATGCGGTTTCGTTCCGTATTGGGCCAGCCCTGTCGGAAGATAGAGAGCCAGATTTGTGTATGGATAATCCAGTTCACAAGTCGTTTTAATCCGTTTATCATAGTATTCCTCTATTGTTTAAATATTTTCACTAACGCATCAGACGGAACTAACAAAAGAGATGTTCTGGTGAGGACATGCCCTCAGGCATGTGCCACACTGGGTGCAAAGTTCCGGGTTCTTGAGAACCTCTGAAGCTTCATCAGTATACCATTTGCCATGACTAAACCAAGTTCCTGGCTTGCCAGGGATAGCCTCCTGATATGCCAGTTCCAACGCCTCCTGGGGACAACTCTCCACGCATCTGCCACAGCGATGACAGGTGTCCTTGTTTATGTCTACAAAGAAATCACATTGCAAGCACCTTGAAGCCTCATAAGTAGCAAGCTCGGCACTCATACCCTCATCCACCTCCCGAAAACCATCCTTTAAGGACATCAACCAGCCACCGTATATTTTTTCCCTGTGAAGTTTCTCGGGGTCATCAAAATACCACGGGGACTGCTCTGTCCTTTTCAGTTTTTTGTGCGTTCCAGGCAACTTCGGCTTCTGTCCAAGAAATCTGAGTATTTCAACGGAGGCTTCGTGTGCCTGAGCAATAACCTCTATTACGTTGGTGGCACCGACAAGGAAATCACCTCCGGCAAACACCCCTTCCATGCCAGTTTTGTAACCCTTGATATTATTAAAAAGGTCTCTGGGAAATATAGAAATATCTGGCTCCTGTGCAACGGCGGGAATCACCATATCAGCTTCTATTTCAAACTCACTTCCTTCAACTGGCGCTGGCACAGGTCGGTGGGCTTTTTGAGATGTACCAACCTCAGGTTTCTTCAACTCCATTTTTACACATTTCAGCCTCGCTACTCTCTTGCCGTCATGGCTTACTATCTCTAAAGGCGCCACAAGATAGTAAACTGGTATGTTTTCTTTAATAAGCGCCGTCTGCTCTAACTCGTCCATGGGCATCTCTTCTTTGCCCCTCCTATAAAGAATAAAAGCATTTGCTCCTAACCTTAAAGCGCTTCTTGCTGCATCTGCAGCGGTAAAACCACCCCCAATTATAGCCACCGACTTACCACAAACGTCCACAGTCTCGCCCAAGCTTAGCTTTCTGAGAAAAACAATACCAGGAAAGACACCCGTCAGGTCTTCGCCTTTAATCTTTAACTGTTTGGCAATATGTGCCCCAATAGCTATAAATACAGCGTCAAAGTCATTTCTTAAATTATCCAGGAAAATGTCCCTGCCTAAAGCAGTGTTAAGTCTGATTTCTATTCCCAGTTTCTTCAGTAGTTCTATCTCTGTCCTTAAAACCTCCGTGGGCAAACGGTAAGAAGGAATGCCCACCCTCAACATTCCACCTGGTTCCGGCAGGGCTTCAAACACCACCACATCGCAGCCAGAAAGTATGAGGTCGTTGGCGGCAGTAAGACCAGCAGGACCGGAGCCTATCACGGCTACAGACTTATTGATCTTCTTTATAGGCAAGGTCTCTTCCAAAAATCTTTCCACGTAATCAAGCGGGAGATTATCGGTAATGAACCTCTTTAATGCCCTAATGGCGACCGGCTCGCAGGAGAGTTTTTCTCCTTCCCTAGGCTTTATATGCTGTCTCTTGCAGGCGCTTTCACAAGGATGGACACAAACCCGACCACAAATACTTGGAAAGACATTAGCCAAACGGTTGACCTTCCACGCCTCGTATAATTTACCTTCTAAAATAAGACGAATATACTTAGGAATATCGGTATGAGCAGGGCAATCATTCTGGCAAGGAGACATCAATACTTTCGTAGTCATTTTTTTCTCTTCAAGTTAGGCATTTGGCGACTATTTCTGCCACGAATACACCAAGGCACTAAGTTTTTTCTTTATGCCTTAGTGGCTACTTTATACAGGTAAAAAGAATTGTCCCTTTTCTCTTACCCCGACCCTATCCTCTTTTATGGACTTATCTATAACGAGTTGTCCGTCTGGCGCATAACTTACAACCACTCTAAAAAGGGGACTGGGGGCAGGCCCTCCCACTACGTCTCCCTCCAGGTTGTAGTTGCTCCCGTGACACGGACACTTAAAAAGATGCTCCTCTTCTACCCAGTCAGGAATACAACCCAGATGTCTGCAAATAGCCAGGAAGGCATATATACCCCGCTCTGTCCTTATTATCCATACCCCCTTCTCTTTCATCCATCTGGTGCTCACCTTACCAACAAGATATTCATCCGGAAAACCTGCCTTAAACCTGCTTGATGGACCGAAGATCACCTTAGGTTTAAAGAAGTCCACCGTGGTTAGCAGTCCTGCCACCAGGCTAAAAAAGAGAAAACCTACCCACCCTATAATAAGCAGTAACCCTCGCCTCGCAGGCTTGTCAATGATGTCCACTGTTAACTTTTTATCGCCAGATTCCATATTTACTTCTTTAATTCAATATCTACTTGAATAGACTGTCCATCCTTAACCGCTATCGGTTTCGGCTTTCCCTTATATTTTTTGTTCCACACCAGCAGGTTATATGATCCGGCTGGCACATCTTTGATGGAGTAATTTCCAGTTTCATCCGTTACAGAAAAGAAGGGATTTTGGAGTACCACCACATAACCCTCCATCTCTACATGCACGTTGCAAAGGAGGGTGGCAGAGCCAGTCTGTTTAAAAGTGTAGGTTTTTATCTCCCCTGGAGGCCAGGTGCCCAGATTGAATTTATCTGCTATCTTATCAGGTGTAAAGACATTATGAAGGACATTATCATAATTTAGAAATTCCACAGTGGTATTCACTACTATGGGTAACACATGAGGAGTAAAGACCAGCCCCTTTTGATCTATTTTTGCGCCCGTTGTGGGAGGCCAGTTTCCAGGCACATTTTCAATATATACCACGCAATCTTTCTTATACTTGGGCACAGGGGCCGTTACCGCACCGGTAATCGTTCCTCCCTGTGCGTGGCTAACTCCATTTGTTGTGGCTAAAGTAAGAGATACGGATATTACTGTCATAAAAGCGGCCCAAACTATTTTTCGAATTTTCAACATGTATAGTCAATCCTCCATTTTGGTAATGTAAAGATTTTATGGATACTTGTAATTACTTAGACTTCAATTTCCTTATAATCCTATTTTCACACCCATCTGGTAGATTTCGTCGTCAACCCCCGCTGGGGCATTTCCGTCTGCAAAGGCTGCCCCAACAGTAAATTTTACGTTAGCCCTGATGAGGACAGTGATGTCAGTGCTGTAAGTGTTAAAGCTGGCGATGTCCCCAACATCGTAAGAAGGGTTCATGTTCTCAAATCGGACAGCTGGGACAATCCAAGGTAAGGCCACCCACCTGAGTTCAGCAGTATAAAGGGCTGCATCAAAGTTGCTGCCACTTTCACCACCGATGGTTACATCACTGGCGGTATTGTCGCTGAAATAGGTAGCTGCCCCAAAGAGGTTGAAATTCCACCAGGAGTATTCGGCCTCTGCGCCATATCGCCAGAAATGATTTCCGCTGCTATGCCAACTCGTTCTAAAACCATCTTCAGGATCATTAAAGAATCCCGCATTCCCTCTGTAAAAGAAGCCAGAAAGAGTTAGGGAATTATCCTGCCAGTTTTCAGTGGCCTTTTGGGACTCCTCTACCGTACCGCCCCCCAGCACTCCCATCCCACCTATCTTATAGGAGACGCGGGCGTAATAGTCCTTGCTATTATTCACGTCAAATGCACTTCCACTTTCACCTTCCTTTTCAGAAATGGAGTCCACTAAGCCAGCTAAGTCATCGGGATCAAAAGCATCACCTGAACGCTCACCATTTACTACTCCAGCCGCCCATATGAGGCCTCCGTTCCCCTTTGGACCATTCTTGCCGCCAAAGAATTCCACCCCATTCTGATAAGGAAAGAAGGCAGTGAAATTGGACGCAGGTGGGGTAGACCAAGTACTAAAGAGGTACCGGGTTACACCAATAATGGATAGATGTTGGGATCTAGGTGTTGCACGGGGTTCAAATCTCCCGACTTCGACGTTAACTAGTCCCTTTTTATCAAAAAGAGTCGGGCTATAGACAAAAAACAGACGTTCCACATGTGTTTCACTTCCTTTGGCTGATCCCTCGTTCTCAAATAAGGGTGCAGCTCCAAACCATGACAAACTCTCTCCTAACGTTCCGCCCATTAATAATTCTACCGCTCCAATACCATCAAAAGCTGTTTTACCTTTATCGTTCTTTGGGTTAACAAGAAAATTTGAATCAATCTGTAAAGCTACGGGAGGTACGGAAGTTATCGTAGAGGGCCATATACTTTTGGGAAACATCTTCTTCCAACCCTCACCACCGAAAGCTACAGGGGACTCCTTTACGTATACCTCATCATCTGATGGAAATGTGTAACCGTTGTCTTTGAATGCCTTACCAAATGAATTGAGCGCAGGAAAGGTCGCCCAATGGCAGGTTTGACAAGCTGTCTGGTATTTCCTGGCGAAAACTGGTATGGCATCGGCGCTCCTTGAGAAAAATAGTCCGACAGCAGCGGACACAAACACAAAGCACATCAGTACAAGCCTTAAAAAAAGATTCATAACCTTTTCTCCTTCCCGGCCTTTTTAGGGTGCCTAACAATTTTATGGGTGGGGGTTCTCAAAGCATGCGACTCAACTTTTACATATTTTCTCCTTTTACACTTTTTAACTCAAAGACAAATCAAAGGCAATATCTAACTCGTTTTTAACCTTCAGGGTACCAAACAATGCCTTAAAGGGTTTTATTCCATAATCTTTTTGCGAAAGGGTAACTTTCCCTTTCATATCTTTTCCCGTTGTAGTTTTTGCATTAAATTCTATGGAGTGCGTACTGCCGTGCAAGGTTAACTCCCCTTTCACGTGGTAAACGTCGTCTTTTACTTGAACACTGGAAGAATGGAAATTAATCGTGGGATGTTTTGCGGGATGGAGCACATCTTTTGCGGTAGCGTCTTCAATATCTGCCTTGTCTTTCTCTTTTAACGTATCATACTGACGTTGTCCATCTTTTATGGCACATATTACTTTTAACGAATTTGCCTGAATTTCAGCTTCTACACTGACAGAACCAGCATCAGGAACATGTAAGTTAACTGCAAAGTTGGTGACTTCAATCAATAGGTCATGTGCAACGGCACTAAGAAATCCTTCTTTGTACGTATAGACAAATAATTTCCCCGAATTTGCAGTCAATTTATAAATGCCAGCTTGTAAGGCCATATTCTTCTACCCGCTTTCAACAGTCATTCGACACAAACTCTGTTCCTTTTTATAATATAATTTAAGCTTAAAGAAAATTATCCCTTAGTTGTTTATTTTTATTACTCTAGGAAAATTTATAGAAACGTTTGGATACTAATTCGTTACTATACCAAACTAGAGTGATATTTCATCAGAACCACCATGGCATTTCATAATGAAACATATAATGCAACATGAATATCAAGATAAATCTTGATTGCAGGTGTTTATAATAATATAATTTCGCAACTCTATAACATTATATTTATAGTAAGTCAAGGAAAATACAAAACATGAAAGTACTTATAATATCAGACATACATGGTAATCTTGCTGCATTAGACGCCATTCGTGAAGAAGCCGATAAGGTATTTTGTCTGGGGGATATTGTAAATTACGGACCCTACCCCACAGCATGTCTTGAAAGGGTTCATGACTTAACCGATGGAATAGTTCGAGGAAATCATGACAATGCCATAAGCAGGGATGTGGATTGTGGATGTTCTATAAAATATAAAGAACTCAGTGATGCAGGGAAAATTTATACAAAGGGCATTTTGAACAAAGACGAGAAAGATTATCTTGCAAATTTACCTGTAACATTACATACGGAAATAAACGGGACAAGGTTCTTGTTTTCGCATGGTTCTCCAGGAGGCGACATGTATAAATATCTTCGTCCCGATGTTTCTCAAAAGGAACTGGAGGACGAGCTAAGGGGTATCAGTGCCGATATCGTATTTATCGGTCACACCCATCTTCCTATGGTGCGTAAAATACACGATATTATCGTTGTGAATCCCGGCAGTGTTGGTCAACCACGTGATGGTGTCCCTATGGCATCGTATGCAGTTTGGGAGGATGGTAGTATCAGTATAAAACGAGTACCTTATGATATAGAAGCGACTGTGAAAGGGTTACAGGGAACAAATATACCTCCCCAGCATGTTAAAACGCTCACGAAAATATTAAAAGAGGGCGGCATGTGACTTTCTAACGATTTGAAAGGCTTGCCTTTTATGGATTGTTGTGTTATAGTTATCTCTTTGAAAAATGAGATATTTGTGGAGTATTGTTTAAGGATAGGATAACAATGTCAAATGGAACTGAAAAAGATACCGGTATGTCTGATAAGATAGAAATAGTGCAGGCATCCGAGGTATTGTTTACAGAACAACAGGCAATAATCCAATCTCTCAAGCAGGAATTAGAAGCAAGCAAGAAGAAGATTAATGAACTTCAGGATTCGGTTAGACGTTTCGCCGCTGATTTTGATAATTACAAGAAATGGGCTGATAAAGAACGGAAAACTACTCAGCG
>JACRII010000058.1 GCA_016235875.1 Planctomycetota bacterium | reverse complement strand
TATGTGGCCGAGTATTGTTACAGGCTTAATAGACGCTTTCATGAAGATGATTTGTTTGAACATCTCTTGAAAGCTTGCTTATTAATATCTCCTCGTAAATACAACATATTGGGGTATTAAGAGAATAGTTTATAATCACTTTTAAATAAGGCCTTCGGCTACTATTTTTATTTGCATGTAGGGGCAATTCATGAATTGCCCCTACCAGATTGAAATTCCTGAACATTAAATTAACAAACATTATTTCGTTTTCAAAAGATGGTACGTTGTAAGATATGTGTTCGTCTGGAGGGTGAACGTTTGTGCATAGAGCTTGGAGACTGGCTCTGTCCCGAGTGTTGCGGCCAGCACCGAATCGTGAATATCAATTGCTGGCCATACTGCCCATTCTTCTTCGGAGAGCAAGCGTCCTTCAACCGGAAAGAGAATGAAAATAAGTAACTGTTCAACTTTACTCTATAATAATTATAGAAAATAATCCTTGCAGGAGACATAATGACCGTCTGTAGACCACGTGTAATTACACTCCTGACAGACTTTGGTAACCAGGACGCATACGTGGGCATCATGAAGGGAGTAATAGCGGGAATTAATCCTTTTGCAAATATCGTCGACATCTGTCACAGTATCCCTCCGCAAGACATATCCACCGGTGCCTATCTTCTGTACACCTCTTACAAATATTTTCCTAAGAAAACTATTCATGTAGCAGTTGTTGACCCGGGAGTGGGAAGCCGGAGAGACATCGTCTGTGTTGAAACAAAAGATTGTTTTTTCCTTGTGCCTGATAATGGTCTTCTCAGTTTTATCGTTCAGGAAGAAAGACCGAAAAGTATCATTCGGGTAACAAACAGCAAATATTTTTTACCATCACCATCGAATACTTTTCATGGCCGGGACGTCTTTGCGCCCATAGCAGCGCATTTGTCGTTAGGGGTGAAACCACAGCAACTGGGCATTAAGATTAATCAACTGGAGCAACTGGATATACCCAAGCCAGTTCCTAAAAAAGCAGGGCAGGTGGAAGGTCAGATTATCTATATTGACCGATTTGGAAATCTTATTACCAATATTACTAAGGAATATCTGATAAAAGGGGCTGGAGGTCAGAAGCCGGAAGTCAGAAGTAAGAAGCCAGACGCTTTTGAGAAAATTTCTAAAGAAAAGATACTTTCAAAATGCAATATCATGGAAACAACTATTGGGAAGAAGAGGATCGTGGGATTGAGTAAAACCTATACGGATGCAACGCCTGGAGAGCCGCTTGTCCTCACTGGAAGCGCAGGTTTACTTGAGGTCTCCATAAATCAGGGAAATGCCCAAAGATATTTCAAGGTAGAGAAGGGTAGTAAAATAATTATCGAAATTGGTCAAAGTCCGTTTTAAGACAAAATTATATTTGGCTATCAAGTTAGGCCTTTGGCAACTTTTTCAATGTAGCGCGAACTTCAGTTCGCTTACATCCTATGCGAACTAAAAAAGGATCATTATGTAATTATTTATCTTTGTGTCTTTGAGTCTTAGTGGCAGAATAATCACTAAAATGTTAAATAAAACTTATAAAGAACAGTTACAAACGTGGGACAAACAGTACCTCTGGCATCCTTTTACCCAGATGCAGGATTATGTGAAAGAAACACCCCTGATTATTGAAGAAGGAAACGGTGTTTTCCTTAAGGACGTCAATGGCAAGGAATATATAGATGGTATTTCATCTATGTGGTGCAATATACACGGTCATCGCAAGAAGGAGATAGACGATGCAATAAAAAGACAGCTCGATAAGATTGCACACACGACACTCCTCGGCCCATCCAATATACCAGCCATCGAATTAGCGAAATCACTTGTCGGGATTGCACCGAAAGGCTTAACGAAGGTTTTTTATTCAGATAACGGCTCTACGGCGAATGAAGTTGCCCTGAAAATGGCCTTCCAATACTGGCAGCACAAGGGGTTTAAGGACAAGACGCAGTTTGTGGCCTTACAGTACGGTTACCACGGTGATACCATTGGGACGATGAGTGTCGGCGGAATAGAGATATTTCACGGCGCCTTTCGTCCGCTGTATTTTAAAACATACCTTGCCCCCTCGCCTTACTGCTATCGCTGTCCACTGGGAAAACAGCCCCCAAATTGCTCTCTGGCGTGTCTTGATAAATTGGAAGATATTCTAAAGGAAAATCCTGGACGTATTGCCGCTATGATTATGGAACCCCTGGTACAAGGGGCAGGAGGGATGATCATCCATCCATCAGGCTATCTATCAGGTGTACACGCCTTGTGCAAAAAATATAACGTCCTGCTTATTTTGGATGAGGTGCTTACGGGGTTCGGTCGAACGGGCAAAATGTTTGCCTGTTTACATGAAAACATCGTTCCTGATATCATGTCCCTGTCAAAAGGTATTAATGGAGGCTATATGCCATTAGCCGCCACCCTTGCCACGGAAGAAATTTACAATGCCTTTTTGGGTACATATACTGAACTAAAAACCTTCTTCCACGGACACACCTACACAGGAAATCCCTTAGGCTGTGCGGCAGCCCTGGCGAGTATGGAGCTATTTGAGAAGGAACATATCCTGGAAAATTTAGAACCTAAAATTAAACACTTACAGACTAAACTTAAGTCCTTTGAATCTCTAAATTACGTTGGAGACGTCAGACAATGCGGCCTTATTGCCGCCATTGAACTGGTGAGGGACAAAACCACAAAGGAACCGTATCCCTGGGAAGAAAGGGTGGGGATTCAGGTATGCCTTGAGGCCAGGAAGCTTGGTTTGCTTATAAGACCGCTCGGGCACATCATCGTCATCATGCCGCCATTGATCATCAAAATCCATGAAATCGATAGATTGCTCGATATCATCCGTGAATCGATACAAACTGTTATTTCATCTGAGCTCCGTTAGGAGTAAAATATTAACAGAGATTGAACATGAAGTATAGGAATGGAGGCATTTGGAGGGAATTTATTGCGTAATGTGTAGGGGCATATTGCAATATGCCCTCCATATAGGTTATGTGAGATATTATTAGACAATCCTTTCAATCTCATATTTTCCTCTTGAATTAGTATTTTGTTGTGTTATTTTTAGGTGTATACTAATATTCTGTAAAAGCTTGATATTATGGTAATAGGCAGAATAGTTTCTGTATATTTAATAATTTGGTTTCTACAGAAAGGTGTTATTTATTAACATAAAATATTACTTATGTAAACTTAAAAAAGGAATCTGGATACAGAAGTTCAGATTTCAGAACCGGAACAAAAAGAAATTTACTTGTCCTATATGTAGATATAGCGGCCCATTTGAAGATGTCAACCCGTCAACCGGTCTTAGAAAACACGCCAAATGTCCATACTGTGGTTCCTTAGAAAGGCATCGACTTCAATATCTGGTGATTCAGGTAGTTTTGGAAGGCTTAAACACAACGAAAATGAGTATACTTCACTTTGCTCCTGAACCATTTTTCCGCAATTTCTTTTCGAAGCGATTTGGCAAATATGAAACCGCTGATCTGGAAATGGAAGATGTCCATTATAAAGTCGATCTCCAGAGTCTTCCATTTGCCGACTCAACGTATGATTTTGTTTTTGCCTCTCACGTATTGGAACATATTCCTAATGACATAAAAGCTATAGAAGAAATTCGAAGAATATTAAAATCCAATGGTGTGGCAATTCTTCATGTTTCTTTGATTGCAAAAAAAACAATCGAGTATCCAGAACCAAACCCACACGAAGCCTGCCATGTTCGTGCTCCAGGATACGACTATTTTGATAGATACGTAAGATATTTCTCTAGAATAGAAAGGTATACTTCTGATTCGTTTCCAGGAGAATATCAGGTATTCGAATATGAAGATAGAAGTAATTGGCCAACGGATAAATGCCCATTATTACCAGCTATGGATGGTGAAAGACACATTGATATCATTCCTGTATGTTATGTATGAGTTACGTTGAGCATCCGAGCAAGGTACTGTACCTGACCGCGATTCTGCTGGTGCTCCATACCCTTCGGTTAAGCACGGTTTTAGACAGCCTTTGACCGTAAAATTGTCCTGTGAAATTCGTTGGGGGATACTTACTTCTTAAATGGCGGAATATCAAATTGAATTTACAGAAGTTTTTCGAAGAAAGGCCACAGTGCAGAGGCGAGAAACTAAACCTTATTTACTTCGGACAAATAAAAATAATAAAGAGAAAACATCCATGATTAAAATACGTGAAAAGATACAAAGTATCTATTGGTTAGTAATACTAGGCATATTAGTTATGGGTACTGGTTGTGCAGAACTTAAAAAACTGCGGCAGGAGAATGCAGAATTATTACAACGTTCTCGTGCGGAAGAAATACCAGCGCCGGTAATTACTGCAGCCAATAAAGTATGCGTCGGATGTCATCGGAATCATGCTCCTGCTCTGGTCAAGGAGTGGGAACGCTCAAGGCATGCCCAGCATGGAATTGGTTGTGTGGATTGTCATAAAGCCAATCCGGGAGAGATTGACGCCTGGCAGCACATAGGAACCTGGGTATCGGCTCTCGTTACCCCAAAGGACTGTGCCCGTTGCCATCCACAGGAGTATGAAGAGTTTTCCAGAAGCCATCATGCAAGTGCAGGTGAAATATTGGCAAGTCTGGATAATGTACTGGCTGAAAAGGTGGCTGGTCTACCTGGTAATATTGCAGATGCCGTTAATGGTTGCTGGCAGTGTCATGGAAGTATGCTGAAGTTCAAGCGTGATTCTCAGGGGAATATACTAAGAACAGGAAAGGAAGGAAAACCAGTTTTGGATCCCGATTCGTGGCCTAACAGTGGAATGGGGCGCCTCAATCCTGATGGTTCAAAAGGATCTTGTCATGCCTGTCATTCAAGACACGCCTTTGAAGCTAAACTTTCCAGATCTCCCGAGAATTGCGGCAAATGTCATATGGGACCTGATCATCCACAAATTGAAATTTATAACGAATCCAAGCACGGAATTGCTTTCTATACAAACCGCAACCGCCTGGCACTTGACAAAGAAGGAGACTGGGTTTTAGGGAAAGACTATTCAGCGGCTCCAACATGTGCTACTTGTCATATAGGCAGTTATATGACCACTCAGGGTGTGTATAAGGGCAACAATCATGAGGTGGGAGAGAGAATTAGTTGGACGCTCCGTCCTGTCGTAAGTACAAAAATCAACCTGGTGATTTATGAAGATGGATACAAGGAAGATTATCCTGAGAAGAAACCTCTTCCAAAGATTGGTGAAGAAGTTCAAACTCTTGAGAAGATATACGAAAATGAAAATTTGGTGAATAAAACGGTACCGAGGCGGGTGGCAAAAATTATAACGTGGCAAGAGCGTAGAGAAAAAATGAAAGGCGCCTGCTTGAACTGTCATAACAATACGTATGTAGACAATTTTTATAAACAGTTTGACGATCTGGTGGTACTGTATAACGAAAAATTTGCCAAGCCTGCCCAGGCACTCATGAATGAGTTAATCTCTGATGGGATATTAAATCCACGCGCGCCCTTTGAACATGAAGTGCAGTGGGTATTCTGGGAGTTATGGCATCATGAAGGACGGAGGGCGCGTCATGGAGCCAGCATGATGGGACCTGATTATACTCACTGGCACGGGATGTATGAGGTATCTAAAAATTATTATATGAAATTTTTACCCGCAGTCATTAAGGCTGCGGAGCAGAAAAGTCAAGAAATGAAACTGAAATATGAAAAAAAGATTGATGCGATGTTTACGCAAGATGAACATCTATGGAAGAAAGGACTTTCTCCTGAAGAAGTTGAAGAGTTAAGAAAAACGTATCAGGAACGTTACAGTCAGTGATG
>JACRII010000057.1 GCA_016235875.1 Planctomycetota bacterium | reverse complement strand
GGTTTTAATACTTCGCGCACAACGCACAATATTTTTTGAGGCTTCATGGGAAATGATGTATCGTCGTGTGTAGTTTTGCATTCTTCTGTAACTGAATTTCGCAAAATACTGATAATATGTTTTGTCTCTTTTATTCTGACCATACCAGACAAATGGTCAAGGGTTTCAGAAATTTTACCAATTACTTCCATATCAACATTATAATAGGCGTCTACCTCGCTGGGAGTAACGTCGATGTGAAGTATCTTCTTTGACTTATATGGATTCCATTTGTAGGGGGGGTATTCCACAAGGTCATATCCAATAGCGATAATTAAATCTGCCTGGTCAAAACCGCAAGAAATATGGTCATCATCCCGCAGGCCAATTGAAAGCAAGGAGAGTGGCCAATCATCTGAGATAGCTCCTTTGCCCATAAACGTGGTGGCTACAGGTATATTTAATTTTACTGCAAAGTTTGTTAAAGATTCAGAAGCTTGAGATCTGATGACGCCATTTCCCGCAAGAATAACCGGGTATTTTGCATCTGAAATTAACTGTGCGGCAATTCCTAATGTCTCTTCGGTGGGGTAGGGGATATGTGCCTCTGCTTTCAAGGGAATTGGTAGAGCTATGAGGTCTGCCTTTGCTACGTCCTCTGGAAAGTCAATGTGAGTAGCGCCTGGTTTTTCCATCTGGGCAAGTTTAAATGCCTTCCTGACAACTTCAGGGATAATGTCGGCTGTATGAACAAGGGTATTCCATTTTGTAATTGGCTTGAATAAAGCAACGGTGTCCATGTATTGATGAGATTCCTTGTGCATCCGGTCGAGACTAGCCTGGCCGGTAATAGCAACAAGGGGCACTCGATCCAGATTGGCATCGGCAACGCCCGTTACAAGATTGGTAGCCCCGGGTCCGAGCGTGGATAAGCATACACCTGCCTTACCCGTCAACCGGCCATAGACATCCGCCATAAAAGCAGCGGCTTGTTCATGGCGTGTCGGAATGAATTGTATCTTTGAATCCAACAAAGAGTCGAGGATGTCTATGTTTTCCTCGCCGGGGATTCCGAAGATATAGCGAACACCCTCGTTTTCCAAACATTTTACAAGTAAATCTGATGCTTTCATAAAACTTTAGAAATTTCCAGACATATAATCATAAATGTATCGCTTTATCAACAACTGCATGGGCAGCCTCTAGAATTGCTTCAGAAAGAGTAGGGTGGGGGTATATATTTCTCGATAGCTCAGAAGCCGTACCTTCTAAAAGTGTGGTAAGTGAGATACCCCACATCAACTCTCCCACATTTGGTCCTACGGCATGCGCTCCCAATATTTCACCGTATTTTTCATCTGCAATAATCTTTACAAATCCATCCTCATATTCTCCGTCAATAATGGCCTTACTATTGGCAATGAGTGGAAATTTTCCCACTTTTATTTTGTATCCTTTGCTTTCAGCCTCATCCTGTGTAAGACCTACACTTGCTACCTGTGGAGAGCAATATGTCACCCGTGGGATGTTTTGATAATTTATTGGGGTAGTTTCTTTGCCGGCAATGTGAGAAACGGCACATAGACCTTCATTTGAAGCCTTATGAGCTAGAAGGGGAGTACCGGTAATGTCTCCAATTGCATAGAGTCCCTTTTGGCTGGTTTCCATAACTTCATTCGTTTGCAAATATTTTCCTTTAAAACTTAATGACAGTTTTTCTAGTCCAAGATGTGCCAAGGCTGGTGTTCTACCCAAGGCAAGGAGTAAATAATCTGCTTGTAAATATTCCTTATTTTCGGTTGTGGTAGGGGAGCGGGGGGTATCAATCTTGCTTTTTATTTCTACACGGACGCCATTATCAACTTCGACCTTTTCTAACGAGGTATTTGTTAAAATGTCTACACCTCTTTTCGTAAGTAATTTCCTTAAAGTAGCGCGGATTTCTTTGTCTTCAGCAGGAAGAACGTCATCCAGAAGTTCTACGATGGTAACTTTTGAACCAAGGATATTAAAAAGATACGCGAACTCAATTCCTACAGCACCGGCACCAGCTATAATAATAGATTTAGGAATTTCTTCCTGTAATAAGATGTCATCGCTGGTGAGTACGTATTTCCCATCGCAGGGAATTGTAGAGGGAATGAGTGGAACAGAACCGGTAGACAAGATAACATTTTTTGCTGCTAATTCAACAATGTCTGTTCCCTTTTTTTTAACTAATACGTTATGCGCAGAAGTGAGTTGCCCTTCGCCTTCAAAGACCTCAACGCCATTTTTTTTGAGGAGAAATTGCGTTCCCTGGAATAATCGTTTAACGACGGACTCTTTGCGTCGATGAAACTGTGGATAATTAATCCCTACTTTATCAAAAGTAATTCCATATTCATGTGCCTTAAGTAACTTACGGTAAATGTCCGCAGAATATAAAAGTACCTTTGTCGGGATGCAACCCTGATGCAAACACGTACCACCAACTTTATTCTTTTCGACGAGTGCAGTCTTTATTCCAAGCTGAGCAGCCTTTATAGCGGATACGTAACCGCCAGGCCCGCCACCAATGATTACCAGATCGAAGGCAGCGCTTCTCTCAGGCAATTATCCCTCCTTTTTCCAGGTGAATAATATAACGAATATTAGCGCAATGGCAATAACCATAATTGCTTTTGGACTAATATCCGGAATGATCGATTTCTCCATTGATAAAGATAATAACTTGCCTATCATGTTTCACCTCCTTCTGAAATTAAGATGTTATGGACGAAAATCAATTAAGTAAAAGATACTTGTCAGAATGAGCTACTCTGTGTAAATCCATAATGTTTATAATTTTTACTTTCAACTGATACTCTTCCTGTGGATATTCTTTTTCAATCTTTTCCAACCTCGGTGAGTAACCATCTAAAACAGCTACCACGTTTTTTGAGACTGTTCTGCCAACTATTTGATAACCCATATCGGTCTTCGTATCATAGATAGCAATAGATATATTCGGGTTCTCAAGAATATTTTCTATTGTTTTTTTGCAAAACCACGACTTGAAAGCCACATGTTCATTGTCAGGTAAAAAAATCAAACCCTTCGCTACCGCGAGGTGTACCTCTTTCTTTTGGTTTGATGTTGCCACATAAAATAATTCAACCTTTTTACTGAAATCTCTAATTCGGTTCAGGATATTTTCCATGACATAACCGCCGAACACAAAACCATGATTATTATCAATTATAAAGGCACATCAACAATTATGAAATTGATGTGCCTTTATAAATTCCATTAAGAATTCATATGCCTATTTACCGTATTATGTGGTTACTGTTTCCATAACTGGCTTTGAAACAGGTACTGCACTTGATTTGTACCAGTCCTGATAATAATCGCCTGAATCGTATAATTCCTTCAAATTCTGCAATACTTGTTCAAAAACTTGTTTCCAATCCGAACCCACCCTGAATGCAAACATGGAGTTTCTGGGATTCTTTGTTGTTTTAATTGAGTTTCTGAATCGTGTCCTTAGGTTATCACCTGCATAAATATGGTCATAAACATACTGCATGCCTTCAATAAAGTTTTCCAATGACATGTCTACGAAACGGTGTACCACATGGGCTGTATCGTAATATTGCCAATCCTCCGGATAATTTTTCCTGAAAATCCTCTTTTCTGAATCCAGTCTTGCATAGAGTTGCGTCTTGGGGAAGGGACAGTTAATGCCAAAGGTGAGAATATCAATATTGTTTTCCAATATAAATTCAGTCATTCTTTTAAAAGAATCTTTGTCGTCTCCATCGGCCCCAAATACCACGGAACCCCAGACAACCAAGCCGGCGTTGTGAATCTTTTGGATACAATCAAAATAACTATCGGTACCCAACTTCAGGTTCACACGTTTATTCATTTTCTCCAAAACGGCCTCATTCGTAGATTCTATACCGATAAGCATACCAAAATTGCCGCTCTTGGCCATATAATCTAATGTTTCCTGGTCTTGAGAGATGTTTAACGCCGTGAATCCTAACCAGTCTTTGTGTATGCCACGTTCCACCATTCCCTTGAAAAGATCTCGTGCCCTCTCGTTTGATTTTTTTCCATGACCGTAGAAGTTATCTTCCGCTAACATCAATCCCTTGTAATCTGTGGCTGCCATCTCATCGAGGACATCTTCATAAGGTCTTTCCCTGAATTTTCTGCCCTGGAATGTGGGTACACTGCAAAAATCACAATAGTTGGGGCATCCTTTTGTTGTTACGATGGAAGAAAATTTATAGTTGTATTTATTTTTCAAGAGTTCGCGGTTTGGATACACCTTCTTCATCAGGCTAAGGGGGGGTAAGCCGCCCTGGTAGACCTTTTTTAATTTTCCTGCTTCAAAATCTTTTATGACCTGTGGCCACACTTCTTCTGCCTCACCCACAAAAACAGCATCAACGTAATTTGCGGCCTCTTCAGGCACAACAGATGCATGTATTCCACCCATGATTACTGTCATGCCCTTTTTCCTGCAAGCGGCTGCAATCTTGTATGCCCTGGGAGACTGATAGGTAACTGAGGTAATACACACAAGGTCTACCGGTTTAAAAGTGAGTTCATCATTATCGTTTATTGCCAATTCAATATTTTCGTCGATAACGTCAAATTCCCAATCACCGGGTGTAAGAGCGGCAACGTAGGCAAGATTTAAAGGCATTTGAACGATTACCGTAATACTCTCCTCACCATGCCTGCCCGGTTTATGTGGATTAATTAACATCATTTTTCTACTCATATTTTTATTTACCTCCAATTCTCCATAATTAAATTAGCTACGCTCCATCCCGAAGAGACAACGGCACAAATCCCAGGACCTGGTCTTGTCCAATGACCTGTTAAATATAGATTTTCAATCGGTGTCTTCTGTGATAGTCTATTCTCCCACATTTGGTCGACCGTGACTTCCCAGCCATAAGCAGCTCCGCTTGTGTTTGATGTGTAACGTTCCAGGGTTTTCGGTGTAGCTGACTCTTTTACTTCGATATATTTTTTTAAATCAGGAATATATGATTCTAATCTATTGATCGTTTGTAATGTCATGCGTTCTTTAAAAGATTTCCAATCGGTAACGTTTTTATACATCGCTTTATTCAAATAGACAACCACAGATATTATTTGCTTATTTGAAGGTGCAAGGGTAGGACTTATTTTTGTTGGAACGGAAATATATAACCATTCTTTGTCCATAGCGCTTGCATCTGTGGCCGTATGATAAAACCCTCTCTTTACCTTCGTTAAATCTACATCACCTCCAACGCCTAAATATAAAAGAAAGAAGGAACAACTTTCTCTCATCTCCTCAACTTTTTTAAGAAAGGATGGATCGGATTTACCTTCTAATAGGTCAAAAAAAGTCTGCCTGGCGTCAGCATTCGACACAACTAAACCGGAGTAAATTTCTTTACCATCCTGTAACTTAATGCCTTTTACGGAACTACCATTCAGAAGGATTTTCTTGACTCTTGATGATAGCATAACATGTCCGCCAAAATCAATAAATTTCTTAAAAATTGCATTAGCAAACTCTTGCGTACCACCCGCAGGAAAAAATGCGCCGTCTTTGAGATAATTGATCATCATTTGACACATTGCAATAGCGGATGCCTGAGTAGGGGGGAGACCTATGTATCCCCATTGGCCGGCAAGTATCATCTTGAGTTCGTCGTTCTTAAAAAAGGCATCTAACATCTCGCCATATGTTTGATCCTTATATTTATCAATAATTTGACTCTTTTCATTGTTAAATGTAGCGCGGTAGAGTTTTATAAAATCCTGGAAAAAATCTTTAATGTTGTCTTTTTCCAATGGATAACGATCCTGTAAACGTGCGATATACTCATCCAGGTCGGCTGGAATTTCAATGCTGAAGTTGGGGAAAATCAGGTGATCCATTGGGTCGAGAGGATAGAAATCCATTCCAATCCCAAGTGTCTTAAAGCAGCGACCGACAACACTCCATTTTCCGCAACCGCCAATATGATGAACTGCGGCATCGAAGGTAAAACCCTTTCGCTTAAAAGAAGTACAATAACCTCCGGGAATGAAATGTTGCTCCACCATAAGCACTTTTTTTCCACATTTGGCAAGAAATGCAGCGCATACTAATCCTGCTACGCCCGAGCCAATCACAATCGCATCATAATAAGGATATAGCATATCCTTTTTTGTGGATTGAATACACGTATCGGAAGACAGCATGAATTACGGTTTGTATTTGGAGATAATTAAGGATGAATTATTTCCCAATCGGGAGAAAGAGTTTATAAGGACGTTCTTGACTGGGACAGCCCTGCTGTTGTTGATCACGTAATCTAAATCACACTCTGTATCCGGTTCCTTATAATTTATAGTGGGTGGAATTGTGTGTGTTTTGATGGACATCAATGCGGCTATGGTTTGTAATGCACCTGAGGCGTCAAAACACTCACCGGTCATAGATTTTATAGCTGACACAGGGATGAGTTTTGATCGCATACCAAAGACTTCTTTGATAACTTTAGTTTCAAGAGCATCGCCATGAATACCGGAATAGGCATTGGCGGAGATATAGGAAATGTCATGCAGTGTCAGATTGGCGTCATTAAGAGCGTTCATAATGGCTCTCCTGTTACCGTCTATTTGATATTCTTTGCTGACGGCCATTTTAGGCTCGAATGCAGTTCCGTAACCCTTAACTTCAGCATATATATGCGCATTTCTCTTCAAAGCGTCTTCCAAAGTTTCCAGAATAACTAACGCCGATGCCTCGCCAATAATCATTCCATTGCGCCTCTTATCAAATGGAGCGCAAATTTCCGGCGTTCCGTTCTTGCTGCCAGCCAGTATCTTTGAATTATGTGAACCCCAAAATATGTCATGGGTTAATCCATGTACACCGCCTACAACTGCTGCCTTTACACGACCCATACGAAGGAAATCAGAGGCATAAATAATAGCATCGATACTGCTTGTCACGCCGTTTGAAATGGTGGTATTGAGTCCTGTGGCCTTACAGAAAATAGAGGCACGGCTTGCTGGCGCATTCAACACGGTGTTAGGAAAGTCCATGGGATTGACATAACTGGGACCTTCGCGCAAAGACTGGAAATCAAAGGAACTGATGCTGTCAATACTTCCATAGGTAGAGCCGACGACAATGCCCAGCTCATCACCGCTATAGGTATTGTTTTCGAGGTTCGCATCTTTGATGGCAAGAACCGTTCCTGATGATACAAGGAGCGAGGTTCTATCGATATGTCGGATTCCTTTTTGACCAAGATAAATCTTGGCATCAAAACCAGAGATTTCTCCCGCCTGCTTGCTATTAAATTTACTTACATCGAACAGGGTGACGGGTTTTATACCCGATACACCTTCGGTTAAATTTTTCCAAAAAATATCCTTGTCTGCCCCAAGAGGCGAGATAACCGAAACACCTGTAATAACGATTCTCGTTTTTTCCATCACAAACCTTTTTTATCCTGTGAACTTTTTTACAACCAGACAACTATTGTTACCGCCAAATGCATGGGCGTTGTTCAGTGCAATATTTACCCGTTGTTTTCTCATAACATTGGGTACATAGTCCAGATCACATTCCGGATCCAGCGTTTCATAATTTATCGTTGGAGGAATTATATCGTTCTGGACAACTAATGCGCAAGTAATTGCCTCAATAGCGCTAGCTGCCCCCATGGTATGTCCAATCATTGATTTTATGGAACTAATTGCAAGATTACTGGGTTTATCCCCGAACACCTTTTTAATTGAAATCGTTTCAGCCTTGTCATTCGCAGGAGTTCCCGTTCCATGTGCACTAACATACTGGACATCTTTAGGACTCAGGTTTGCGCTTTTTAGTGCTTTTTTCATAGCAGAGACAACACCTTCGCCGTCTGGATGAGGAATTGTAATATGGTACGCATCACAGCTAAGCCCATAACCGATAATTTCAGCATAAATATTCGCATTTCTCTTTGTTGCATGGTCAAGCGATTCCAGAAGAAGCATCCCAGCGCCTTCACCCACCATCATGCCTTTTCTATTTTTATCAAAGGGCTGGCAGATATCAGGGGCAATAGCGCCCAGTCTGGCGAATCCCGTATAGGCAACTTTCGAAAAAGGGTCTGAACCGCCGGCAAACATCATGTCCACCCTTCCAAACTTAATCAAGTCATAGGCATATCCAATTGCATAATTACCCGCAGCGCAGGCAGTGGGTATAATCGTATTGGGACCTTTCAAACCAAACTCAATAGCAATATTAGCCGGGATGTTATTACAAGGATGCTTCAAAAACAGGTCTGGGTCGACCTTATCTTCACCATCTTTATGCCTGATATAATTAACTTTTTCCAGGATTTGTATTTCTCCTGCGGTTGTTCCAACAGAGACCCCAATCCGTTCTAAGTTAGTCTTATTCAAATCAAGCCTGGCATCGTTTAAAGCCAGCTTTGTGGCTACTATCGCAAATTGCGAACCTTTGCCAATTTTTTTGAGAATGTCGTCTTTTATGTAATCCGCATAATTGAAATTTTTAACTTCACATCCTTTATGAACCTTATAGCCGGAAGTATCTATGCACGTCACGTTGTCCACACCAGACGCCCCTGCAATAAGGGCCTTCCAAAATGTGTCCTTTCCTGACCCGATAGGGGTGATCATTCCTACGCCTGTTATAACAACACGTTTATTCATAAACTATACCAAAGCACTTTTTTCTGCAATGCCAAAGGTCAACGATGCCTTCGCAACGGTTTTTTCTTCAACTTTTACCGTTGCCTGAACAATAGCGCCCTTGGAGACAATTTTTTCCACGATGATTTCTATGAAGAGTTGATCGCCGGGGAATACAGGTTTTGTAAACCGTGCATTATTGACTGATGCTAATAAAAAAACGGTATTCTTGTCGTTTTGCTGAGGGGGGAGGCTCTTCCTGAATAAGATAATAGAAGCCTGTGCCATCGCCTCGATGATCAAGACACCTGGCATGATGGCAAAATCAGGGAAATGTCCGACAAAGACAGGTTCGTTGCCGGATACATTTTTGATACAAACGATTTTTTTCCCCTCTTCGAACTCAACAACCTTATCAATAAATAGAAAAGGATATTTTTGAGGAAGAAGAGATCGAATTTCCTCAAATAATATCATTGTAAGTATGCTTTTTTTGTGTTAATCATGTAAAGTATTACTCGGTAATCGTATTACACAATAATAAATATTATGCTTTAAATTTTTAATAAAGTTTTACCCCCCTTTATCTACCGTTCATTAAGAAGGGTAAATAAAGGGGGGTAATTGGTTTGTGTCTTGTTGCGCTATGTATCAAGCATCTTATGAGGTGAGTTTGCCGCTCTCTGCCAATACTGATTTTGTTAAATCAATTGTTGCGTTTAATGAGGTAATATCAACAAGCTTTTCTTCAGGTATTTGCACTTTAAACTTCTTTTCAATGAGTGCCAGAATCTCTAAGGCTAAAAGGGAATCTATCTCAAGGTCTTTAAAGAAATTTGCATCTCTTTTGTCCCAAATCTCCTTTTCGTCTAACTCAGTAACCTCTGCAACAATAGCGGTTACACCTTTTTCAATCTCTCCAGCGTTCAAAATTATCCTCCTTTATTAAACTACCGAAACAAAAGACACATATATATTCATAGTAATTTTGAAAACAACGAAAACATAGTAGCAGACATAATTTATCTTGTCAATAATATTCTTTAAGCTTGATAGAAAAGAAATTACTGAGTATCGAAATCAAATTGAGGGGAGTGGGTTCATGCCGATTGCAGCCGAAACTTATAAATCCATAAACCTCACGACTGCAAAAATTTCATCGACAGAGTAGCGCACCTAATCAAATTTGTAACGTCTGATAATATATATTATGTTATAATGTTGGGAAGTTTTGACAAACTTTGGATATTCGTTTCTTTTTCGCTATGTGTCCAAAGTACAGACAGGTTTTAAACCTGTCTCTACCTGTCCAAAACGCAACACACCTATTTTGCCTTCCTTGACACCCTCTTTTCTGATACTGATCCATTTTGTCTGAGTTTATCCAGTACACTTAATGCCTTATATATTTGTCTTTCCAAGATGGTTTCATATTTGGATAATTCCTCAAGCCTGTTTTTACCTTCAGTTATTTTTAAAGCCCTTAATTGAGACAGTTCTTTATTTGTTCTCTTTCTAGTCCTAAAAAATCCTTGCTCGTACTCCTGAATGCCGGACGACTCAAACTCTATTATCTGGCTTTCAATCTTCAAACACCGTTTCAATCGCCAAACACCAGAAACGATGCGATCCACAAGAATTGATTCTATTTCACCGGAAGGTTTTAATTCTTTTAAAAGCCTGTTTCTGATCTCGTCAAGTTCAGATGAACACTCTCCTTCTATCAATATTTCGCTGCTGAGGATATGCTGCCTTGCGGTACTTTCTGCAGGTTTTACTGTTTCTGAGGTTGGCTTGCTTTCTTTACTTTCTGATTTTGGCAGGTTCGATTGCACGGGTGGTGCAACTATCGTGCTCATTATCTTGTCGACCTTTTCTTTGCTGCTGGTTTCCTTATTTTTCCTACGTAAAATATCTTCTTTCAAAATTGTTGCCATAATTCCTCCCTTTCTTGTATCGAAAATATCCGCAGGGTAATAGTTATATTTATTATGAACCCTTCGTCTTTGTCACCCTGAGCAGCGCGAAGGGTCTAATTTTGCTCAGGGTAAACTCCGTGAAGAATCTCGTTGCCCCGTTTTGTACAATAATATCTCATAATTAATGGAATTATTCAATAAATATTTTTTCCTAACTTAAATATACCGTATTACAGAGCTTGCTTTACTCCCACATATTTAATAAAATTAAAACCTATGAAAATTAACGAAATCTTTAAGAGTATTCAAGGAGAGACATCTTACGCCGGCCTCCCTTGCGCCTTCATACGTGTAACGGGTTGTAATTTACGTTGCAGCTACTGTGATACCACTTACGCCTATGATGAAGGGAATGAAATGTCCTTGAGTACTATTCTTGAATGCATTGCCAGATTCAAGACTAAAATAGTCTGTGTTACTGGAGGTGAACCGCTGTCAAATAATGACACGCCGTTTTTACTTGAAGCGTTACTGAATAAAAATTACACTGTTTTAGTCGAAACGAACGGGAGTTACGACATCCGCACGATACCTCAAAAAGCCATTAAAATTATGGATATCAAGTGTCCTGACAGCAATATGAGTCATCTAATGAACTGGCAAAATATCGACTATCTGGCCAAGCTGGATGAGGTGAAATTCGTTTTAAGTTCACGGAATGATTATGACTGGACGAAGGCCGTAATTCAGAAATATAATTTACCCAAAATTGCCAGAGTACTAGTAGGAACCGCCTTTGGCAAAATTTCTCCTAAAACGGTTGTTCAATGGATTTTGGAAGATAATCTCGATGTGCGATTTCAGCTCCAACTCCATAAATATATCTGGGAGCCACAAACAAGAGGAGTTTAAAATAGATATTTACCGCAAAGACGCAGAGAACGCAAAGGAAGCGGTGAGATAAATTTTCCATGAAAGAATTAGCTATAGTACTGGTAAGCGGTGGAATGGATAGCTGTGTAACTGCGGCTATTGCGAATACACAATACCAGATTGCGCTCTTACACGTTAACTACAATCAGCGCACAGAATCGCGGGAGCTTATGGCTTTTCGGGATATTGCAGCATTCTACAACATTCCAGAAGAAAGGATTCTCATATCTAACATTGATTATTTGGGCAAGATTGGTGGTTCGAGTCTAACGGATTTGAGCATGACCGTTCAGGATGCACAGTTAAACAGCAAAGAAATTCCCACCTCATATGTCCCCTTTCGAAACACGCTTTTTTTGACCATTGCCGTTTCCTGGGGAGAGGTTATTGGGGCGAAGAAGGTATTTATTGGCGCTGTGGAACAGGACAGCCCTGGTTATCCCGATTGTAGGCCAATTTATTATGAAACCTTTAACAAACTTATCAAGGCAGGGACGAAACCCACAACATGCATCGAGGTGGAAACCCCGCTCATTAGCAAAAGCAAATCAGAGATTGTGAAAATGGGCATTTCTTTAAATGCCCCCTTCCACCTGAGCTGGTCGTGTTACAAAAACACGGATAAAGCCTGCGGCGTATGTCATAGCTGTTTCCTACGGTTAAAGGCCTTTAAAGAAGCAGGTATTAATGACTCGATTGTTTATTCTTAACTGATATGTCGTCTTTTTTGGGTGACTGCTTTTTTGTATCACCAATCAATGTAACACCCGGAACGGTTTTTATAACGCATCCCTTTGAAGTGGGAACGCACTCTTTCTTGTTCAATTCACAACGCCCACGATTTTCGTATCTGCAGTACATAATATAGATGGAATATTTAATTATATTTTTTCACTTGCGATTTTATCCAGTGCGGTTATGAGTTGGTTTACGTCCGCTTCTGTATTGAAACATCCCGGACTGACTCTGACAGTACCGTCTGGAAACGTGCCCAACACCTGATGCGCAAAGGGAGCGCAGTGGAGACCAGTGCGAACGGCAATGTCAAAGGATTGATCAAGAATGGCGCCGACTTCTGCGGGCTTAAATCCTTTGATATTTATGGAGAGGATACCAACCTTTTTGGAAATATCCGTAGTTCCGTACAAAATGAATCGCCGGTCATCCTTTAAAGCGTTTATGAGTTTGCCGGTTAATTTTTGTTCATGTTTTCTGATCGTCTGAATTCCTCTGGATAGAACATATTCTACCCCTGCCCTGAGTCCTGCGATACCGACGGTATTTGGTGTGCCACTCTCCAGCTTGAAAGGTAGTTCTTCCGGCTGGGATAATGAGGCCGGTTCAAAACCTGTCCCCCCTTCCCTCCACGGTTCAAGGTTTACCCCTTCTCCCACATACAACCCCCCCGTTCCAGTTGGGCCCAGCGGACCTTTGTGTCCTGTGAAAGCGAGCATATCGATAAAGCATTGGTTAACGTCAATTTCACACACACCGGTAGTTTGGGCGGCATCTACCATAAATATGACGTTCTTTTCTCTTGCGATCCTGCCAATCTCCTGGATGGGCTGGATCGTACCGATGACATTGGGTGCATGCGCCATAACAATCAAACGTGTTCTGGGCGTGATGGCATTCTTGATATCATCTGGTTCAATAAAGCCGTCCTGAGAATTTTTTACTTTGGTTACAGTAATTATTTTTCTTTTCTCTAGTCCATGGAGTGCGCGGGATACGGCGTTGTGTTCGAGATAAGTGGTAATGGCATGGTCTCCGGGTTTGAGTAAACCTTTAATCCCCATGTTTATGGCGTCGGTTGCATTAAAGGTAAAAACAAATTGATTACTATTCTTGATACCTAATAATTTCGTGACAACCGCACGGGTATCTTCAATTTCCTTTTCTGCCGCTACTGCCATCTTGTGACCTGACCGTCCAGGGTTTGCGCCCAGTGTTCGGTAAAAGGTGTCCATTGTTTTATATACAATTTCTGGTTTTGGAAACGTTGTTGCTGCATTATCGAGATAGTTCATATTACATTCCTATATATTTTGCATAAAGTCCCTTTGCCACAGCGGCATCGTTAGTACCGGTAATAATTAATCGTCCATCTGGAAATACCGTTAACTCATATATGTCTATTTTCAGCCGTAAAAGAAAGCGGTTAAAAGACACTTCACCCACATGCTCTAATCGTTCTGCAAGTTTCGCCAGATCAAGATTCGATCCGTTAGGGTGTAAAATTTGTATGGCATTTCTGCCGCACAGGGAGATTGTCATTGAATACCTATCTTTGGACAGGAATTCATACTGGTGTAGTTTGCACGCTATACAATCGGATTTCTCCCGAATATCATCGGTATGCAGCTTTTTAATTTCGTTATGCCAGAGGTCTATCTTCAAAAGCCCTTTACTCAAGGCATCGTAATTCCCTGTTAATATTTTTAGCGCTTCCGCTGCCTGAATAGAGGCAATCATACTGGCAATGGGTGCGATAATTCCTGCTGTGTCGCATGTCTCAGTCGTGCCAAAAGGTGGAATAGTGTCGAGTACACATCGGAGACAGGGAGTTTTTGATGGAATAATGTTCATGGTTAAACCCATACTCCCAATGCAAGCCCCGTAAATCCAAGGTATCCCGTGTTTCACACAATAATCATTGATGAGAAAGCGTGACTCAAAATTATCAGTTCCATCGATAACGATATTTGCGCTCTCCAGAATAGTTTCAATATTGGATGGGCTGAGGTCAACAACAATTGCCTCGATCTGTATTTGGGAATTAACTTTCTGAAGTTTCTTTTGTGCGGCAACAGCTTTTGGGAGGTTTTTGTTTATATCTTCTTCGTCAAATAAGGATTGGCGCTGCAGGTTGCTTTCTTCGATAAAATCACGGTCAACAATCTTGAGACATTTGATTCCGCTGCGGACGAGAAGATTTGCTGAAGTACAGCCCAATGCGCCGCAGCCAACGAGCACGGCAGTCTTCTCCATAAGTATCTTTTGGCCTTCATTACCTATGCCGTAGAACAGTACCTGCCGTGCATAACGATCTGACATGCTTATTTCTTTATTTCGAAACTACCTAAACACGAGGGGTCTCCTGCAGCAAGGGTTTTTGAACGTTTGTAACTGATTTTGGGATTTACTCCCTCACCGAATCCTGCAATCCATTCGTTGACAATATCGCACATCGTTAAAAAGTTTGCACCGGCATTTTTCCAGTACGGTTCATGGACACAGCTTTCGTGATCCCAGGATGTGCATTTTTCAGATTCCGATACTACCTGTGCACCACGATCACATGGCATTCCGTCGCTGTGAAAGTCACCCATTATCTCAAATGCCTTCGAGGTGTTGTTGTAATCTGCCGCTGACAGCCCTTTGCTTTTAACGGCCTCTTTTCCACAACTAATGCCATGTTTATGTGCGGCCTCTGCTGCTACTTTTGCGGCATCAGGATATTTGGCACAGAAGGCGGCAACTACTGCGGCTTCCCGTGTTTCTACTTCTACGATGAGACTTTGAATTCCCTGATGTATTGACTTATTGGCCAGCAATTCTTCAAGGGGTTTGTTATTGTTCGTTTTTGGATATTTCTTATACACCTGATCAAGTATTTTATCTGCATCTGCACCGTACTTTTCTTTAAATGCAGAGACTATGGCAGATTCTCTCGACTCGGTAGTTTTTATTTTCCCAAACATCCAATAATGGATTGGACCCAATACTAAACTCATTTAGAAACTCCTCAGTGTTTAAATCAAACATAAAATGTACTATGCGAGTTCTACCGATTCTACTTCAGGAATCTCTTCCTTGAGACGTTCCTCTACGCCGTATTTCAGCGTCATCAATGCACTGGGACAGGATCCGCAGGCGCCTCTCAGACGCACCTTTACAACACCCCCCTCTACGCTTACAAGTTCTATATCGCCGCCATCCGCCTGCAGTGCAGGTCTGATATGTTTCAATGCCTCTTCTATTCTCTCTTTCATGTGAATTCTCCTTATCTGAAAATATTACCCTTTTTTCTTACTAATGACCTCGTTCAATTCTTTAATAATAACATCGGGAGATATGTTGTGCATGGTAGCGCCAAAGGCAATATCCTCCGTTTTTGAACCCGGACAGGTAAAGCATCCTGCCCCGAAATATTTTTTTATTACAGCCTCAGCCTCTGGATATTGCTTAATTACATCTCCGATACTGGTTTTTTTTGTTATTTTTAGTTCTTCCGCCATAAACTCATACCTCCTATTTGAATCATTAGATGAGTATGTCCTTACTACGATGTAGGGTATCGGACAAAGGAGCTTTTGTCAATTAAAAAAACTAAAAACGCAAAGCAGGACGTTTTGAAATTTTCATTGATTAATGAATATTTATTTCTTACAGTATTTACTATGATACAGATGTCTCATATCCCTTTTATCATTACCATAATTTTGTATTTTATATCTTCCGTTTGGTCAATCGGATACATCGTAAAGCCCGGTGTTTTTGATAAAAAAGTTGCCAAATGGACAATGATGATGGGGTTTTTCATCCACAGCGGCTTTATTGTTTTCCTGGGCCTTGAATCGGGCAACATTCCCATAACAAACGTGTATGAGTCTTTCGTCTCATTGCTATGGTGTATTCTCTTTGTTTACATAAATCTGGACTACCTTTACAAGCTGCCATCTTTAGACACATTTTTATTGCCTGTTGTTACTGCGCTTTCAATATGGGCTCTTACGTTTGACGGAGGAAATTTGTTGATTACCGTAAGCCTTCAGAATTTCTGGCTCATAGCGCACATCATTCCTATATTCGTGGGATATGCCGCCTTTACTATATCATTTAGTCTAAGCATCATGTATTTGACACAGCAGAGGCAATTGAAACACAAACTGTTCGGTTCTCTTTTTAACAAATTGCCTTCGCTCGAAGGGATTGACAAGATGATGTGGAAGACGATTTCATTCGGCTTTCCGCTCCTCACCCTTGGCCTTGTATTTGGCACATTTTGGGTAAAGACACAAAATGTTTTGGGTGAGATGTGGTATCTTGATTATAAGGTTATTTTAGGATTGGCAACCTGGTTGATATATGCGGCATTGCTGCATATGCGTCTGATCGCATCATTTCACGGCACCAAGATCGCATGCTTGACTATTGTGGGTTTTTGCCTGGTACTCTTTACCTTTATTGGCACCTTCTTTATGGGATCAAAGCATGCCTTTCAGAAGGTAAGCGAACAAACGCATACTGAGTTGTTGAATGTTCAGTGACACTTTATACGTTTTTGTTTCGGCTTGCTTGAGCTAAGGATTAGATTATGAGTATTATTGTTGTAGGATTGAATCATAAATCAGCGCCGATAGAAGTCAGGGAAAAACTAGCTTTTAATCCCAATAGTATCAATAACGCCTTATCTCTGTTTTCCCAGAAATATCAAGACCAAAACGCAGAGATTGTTATTTTATCGACCTGTAACCGCGTCGAACTCTACATCTCGTCGCAGGACGGCGCTATTAAGGTCGAAGACGTCTTTTCGTTTCTTGCCGACTTTCATAAGATTGAGCCAAATACCTTTTCTCCCTATATGTATCACTATAACGATGACCGTGC
>JACRII010000059.1 GCA_016235875.1 Planctomycetota bacterium | reverse complement strand
TTTCCCACGCCCCCTTTAATCCCAATAACTGCTTAAATAATTCCTTGTCTTGCATCCTACCCTCCTGTCCTTTTTGAAGGATAGTCTCCTATATCTCTACCCCCTTTTCAACCCCTTTCCATACTATTTCCTGATGAACCTCTTTTCTTTTATTGAATTCTATCTTCATTTTTTCTAATTCTTCAACAGAGTATGTGCGCTTAGAGTAACTAGGTAATTCAGCTTTACATTTACCGCAAATTGGTTTTATATTTTCGGCATATTGTTTAACTCTGTTTTTTATATTGCACCTTGAACATTCGACTATGTCGCTATCTCCAAATGAACTATCTTGATTTGTGAGAATATCAATCTCTCTTTTTATTCCATTTACCTTTTGGACTTTTTGCATCTTTACGTTTTCTAATTCATCCAGTTGAACTTTAATTTCTTTTTTGACACGTCTCTTGGAGTCAATTGCTACGCTTGTTTTGTCAATTTCACGCTGAATTTTTTGAGGGTTTAATCCCTTGAATATTTTCTTAAGTCTTCCACAAGATTGAGCCTCTATCAATTTGTCTTTGTTTATTATTTGAGATTCCTCCAATCGGACAAGATCCTTCGAAACACAATTAAGCTCTCTCATAGATTCCGATATTCCCGACTTTAATGCATCCAGTTCAGACATCAATGTTCTGAACATCTGAACAGCCTGGAATGCAGCATTAAATCCTGAAAGAACCTCATCCAATCGCACATTCTCAGTCTCTAACGTATTTTTCTCTTTGGTTAGTGATTCGCCTAACTTCTCGGCAATTTTATCTAAAAGAACCAATTCTAAACCTTCTTCTGTTATTTTCATCAAATGTTCATGTTGAGGGATTCCAAGCCTAACCAATTTTCCCTCCTGATAAAAAGGGGTGGGCTTTAAATGTTTAGCAACTTGTTCTAGTGCCTCGTCAACAGCATTATTGGCATGGGAAACAAGGAGAACTCGACGTCCGGTATTAAGATGTGCTTCTATGACTTGCGCTATGGTTTTGGTCTTTCCTGTTCCAGGAGGACCCCAAATAATAGATAGTCGAGAAAGGAAAGATGCCTCGATTGCCTGTTTCTGAGCTTCGTTAGGAGGATCTATTGAATAAGAATAATGGATTACGCTTTTATCAGTTGATTTATAGTTTAACTGCTGACCAGAAAAAACTAACTCGCTAAGATGAAAATCTGCCTTTGCCGAACCGTTTTGACATTCGATATATTTCTTTTTGAGTAGTTCAAGGAGGTACCATAGCTTGGTTTGTAACTTGGCCTCTGGTATGAAATGACCGCATGAATGTTCTATTCCAATTTCTATTTCTGATCCCTGCGTTGAAAGGACTTGAGCCGGGAATTTTTTTCCACGAATTTCTATTTCAGCGGGAGATTCACCCAAGACAGCCAGAAAGTTCTCGAGATTGAAGACGTATACAAAAAGTCCGGATACTTCTCGAAGGAAGCGTCCATTAAAAAGTTTGGTTATGCTGCCTCCCCCACCTTTTTTAATAGCTTTAATTTCTTCATCTAGGGATTGAATAAATTCTTGAATAATAGTAGATGTCATTTCTTCATACACCTTCTTTTCTATTAGCTCCCTAGAGAAAGTAACAATTTCATTTAATACTGATTTATTTATATCCTAATTTAATACGAAAAAATATAGAAATCAAGCAACTGATAGTTGTAGGTTGGTTTGAACGAAGTGAAACCCAACAAATGGCTGTGTTCACGCTTGTCAAACGGGGTGAAATGCAACATTTTTTATCGGATAGAAAAAAAGCTATGCAATATCGCAGGTCACAGGCATGTGGAGCAGCCTTTTTCTTTACAGTGGTGACACACAATAGAAAAAGATACTGTGTAGTGGTACAGCAATGACGCTGGTCTGCGTCTTCATCATCCCCTACCTGACCGTCTGGCACAAGGAACACAAGTTCATGAAGGCATTAAAGCAAGATCCCAATACCTCAGAAACAAGTATTTTTGTGTAAATAATACTCTCACAGTGGCAAATAACATCGACAAAATCATATGAAATAATTAATATTCGTTTATTAATATGCATTTGCAGGCTAACAAATGTATAAACACTGAAGACTACAGTCCTCCCCTGCTGTAAAAGTTTCAGGTGACTTTCATGAAATCAACAATTAAAGAATCTCTGAGATATTTAAACAATGCCAAAGAAATACTTGCCCGTACGCCAATTGGAAGTAAATGCAAAGTGCAGAATGTGCAACAAAGCCAACAGAAATTTTGCATTTTCCAATGGAGGTTTTTCTCTGCGTTCTCCGCGCCCACTGTGGTGACCTTTTGCTTGAAACTAAACCTGCACGTCTTTAAGCCCTTGTCAAATGCCGGTACTTGATACGATGGGGAAGGTTAGGTGTTACGGTACGAAACCCTACAGATTTCTAAATGCCATGATGGTTGACGTTGGTTTCCCTTACGTCCATCCTCGCCTACATAACTATTACTTAACACGCCATACGTAAGTTGAATTGCTTTCGTATCCGTTACATGCCATTGCTTTTTTTATTTTCCCTGAGTGCTTAACTCGGTTTGTTCTACTAACGGATCAGAAATATTCGCCAGAGTAGGATTATACGGACGAATATGAAAATGTACAATATCCAGGTCATAAACATGATTATTTACATACAAATATTGATAGTATATAATATTTCAGATATTAATAAGGATGTTCTCTTATAACACCTTCGGAAAAGTGAATTTTACAGCAAATTATACGTAAAGGTTTTTTATGGAAATCAAAATCAAGAAATTTAAAAAGCTTCTCGTCGCCAACCGCAGTGAAATAGCGATACGGGTCTGCCGGGCAGCGCATGAACTTGGCATTAATACCGTGGCTATTTACTCTCACGAAGATCGCTTTGCGCTTCATAAATTTAAAGCAGACGAGGCATATCAGATCGGTAAGGGCAACGAACCGGTTAAGGCCTATCTGGACATAGACGGAATCATTCAACTGGCCAAGGAGAAGGAGGTTGACGCCATACATCCTGGTTATGGGTTTCTCTCCGAGAATACCAGATTTGCCCGCACCTGTGAACAGGCTGGCATTACCTTTGTTGGTCCCCGTCCGGAAATTCTCCAGATGCTTGGTGATAAAACCTCCGCCAGAAAGATTGCCGGAGAATCGCAAATTCCTATACTCTCCGGATCTGATCACCCCGTGAAAAGCCTGGATGAGGCCAGGGAGCTTTGCGGCAAACTGGGATACCCTGTTATTATCAAGGCTGCCCATGGCGGCGGCGGACGCGGCATGCGTGTGGTTCGCAGTGAGCTGGAATTGGGCCATCGCCTGAATGAAGCCCAGCGGGAATCTCTGGCAGCCTTCGGTTCAGACGAGTGTTTCATTGAAAAATACGTCGAAAAGGCACGCCACATTGAAGTGCAAATCCTCGGCGACAAGCACCATAATATTGTACATCTGTTTGAACGCGACTGCTCTCTTCAAAGGCGGCACCAGAAAGTCGTTGAGATTGCCCCGGCGCAAAATCTTGAAAAAAGCCTCAGACAGCGCATCTGTGATGCAGCCGTAAAAATATGTAAATCAGTGAATTATGATAATGCCGGTACCGTAGAATTTCTTCTCGACACGGAAACCAATAAGTATTATTTCATCGAAATCAACCCCAGAATTCAGGTCGAACATACCGTTACTGAAACAATAACGGGGTTCGATCTGGTTAAGAGACAGATATTAATCAGTGAAGGGTTCCCCCTTAATTCACCAGAAATCCGCATACCGAACCAGGAGGCAATTCAGATCAACAGTATTGCATTCCAGTGCCGGATTACCACTGAGGACCCTTCCAACAAGTTTATACCTGACTACGGTCGCATCCAGCATTACCGTTCAGCAGGCGGCATGGGCATCCGTCTTGACGCCGGCACCGCATTCTCAGGAGCCATCGTTACACCGTACTACGACTCCTTGCTCGTGAAGGTTACGGCCTTTGGAACCTGCTTTGAAGAAACGGCGCGCCGTATGGACAGAGCGTTACATGAGTTCCGGATTCGCGGCGTGAAAACCAACATCCCGTTTCTCATTAATTTGGTCAACCACAAAGATTTCCTGAAAGGCAAATGCACCACGCGTTTTATTGACGAAAACCATAATCTCTACCAATTTCCACGCCGCAGGGACCGTGCCACATGCATCATACGTTATATGGGAGACGTCATGGTAAACGGACACCCGCTTATTAAGGAAATACCGAAGTCTCTATGCCGCCGTAAAGCGCCGGTTCCGGTTGTTGATCATAAAAATCCCATACCCAAGGGTAGTCGCGATCTTCTTCTGGAAATGGGATCAAAAATATTTGTACAGCACATCCTCAAGGAGAAAAAACTGCTGCTGACGGACACGACATTCCGCGATGCGCATCAGTCTCTGCTGGCTACCCGCATGAGAACCACAGACATGCTGAAGATAACCGAAGTCTACTCCAGAAGTCATGCAGATTTCTTTTCGCTTGAAATGTGGGGCGGCGCGACTTTTGACACCGCCATGAGATTTCTCACGGAGTGTCCATGGGAACGCCTGCGATCCATGCGAAAACTGGCGCCCAACATCCTCTTCCAGATGCTGCTCAGGGCATCGAATGGCGTCGGTTATACCAACTACCCTGACAACGTCGTCAAGGCATTCATAAAACAGGCGGCGGAAAGCGGCATCGACATATTTCGCGTCTTTGACTCCTTGAACTGGGTCACCAACATGAAAATTGCGATGGATGCCGTCCTGGAAACCAATGCCCTGTGTGAAGCCGCCATATGTTATACCGGCGATATTCTGGACCCGAAGCGAAACAAGTATACGCTCGACTATTACATAAAAATGGCAAAAGAACTGGAAGGCCACGGTGCACACATTCTGGCGATTAAGGACATGGCCGGCCTTTTAAAACCCTATGCCGCCTATAATCTGGTGAGCGCCTTGAAGTCAGAACTGAAGATACCCATACACCTTCACAGCCATGACACGTCGGGTGGCCAGATCGCCACCCTCATCAAGGCCGCAGAGGCAGGTGTGAACATTGTGGATGCCGCCATGGGTTCTCTTTCCGGACTTACATCCCAGCCCAATCTCAACACCCTGGTAGAAATGCTGCGTTTTCACGAACGTGACACAGGTATGGACTTCAAAGCGTTAGGGTTAATCTCTGACTACTGGGAAGCGGTCCGAGAGTATTATGCGCCATTTGAATCCATTCAGAAGTCGAGCACTGCCGAGGTATATCATCACGAAATCCCTGGCGGCCAGTTTACCAACCTTTTCCAACAGGCACACTCAATGGGTCTGGCGCATCGCTGGCATGAGATCACCGATGTTTATGCGGATGTTAACCAGCTTTTCGGAGATATTGTGAAGGTTACCCCATCTTCGAAGGTTGTTGGTGACCTGACACTTTACCTGGTGACAAACAATATCAAAGCTCAGGATATCGTTGACGGCAACAGGGACATTTCATTCCCCAATTCTGTTGTAGAATTCTTTGAGGGCCGTCTTGGTCAGCCGACCGGAGGGTTCCCGAAAGATGTGCAGGATAAAATATTACGCGGGGCGCCTGCTTTCACTGAAAGGCCAGGAGCCAATCTGCCTCCGGTGGATTTTGAAAAAAGCAAAATAAAAGTTGAGGAAAGAATATCCAGACCCATCACCAACGAAGAACTCATGTCTTACCTGATGTATCCGGACGTCTTTATCCAGTATGCCGAGCACAGAAAGAAATATGACGACGTTTCTGTCATTCCGACGGATGTATTTTTTTATGGTCTGCCCATGAACGAAGAAGTTACCATAGACATCGAAGAAGGAAAAACCCTGATTTTCAAGCTGGTAGCCATAAGCCCGGTAAACGCTGAAGGAAATTGCACCGTCTTCTTTGAGCTGAACGGCCAGCCGCGCGAGGTAGTTATTGCCAATCGCAAGGTAGCCTCTTCTGTAATCAAACGTCCTCAGGCGGAAGAAGGAAACATCAAACATGTCGGCGCGCCCATGCCGGGCATGATTGTGAACGTGAAGGTGGCAGCCGGTGATAAGGTTGCCCAAAATGACCCGCTTTTGATTATGGAAGCCATGAAGATGGAGGCGACCATTTATGCAGAACATGATGGCGAAATTGGTCAGGTTCTGATTAAGGCAAGAGACTGTGTCGAGGCGAGAGAACTACTAATCGTTTACAAGTAATCAGGGAATGAAAGACATCACAAAATAGTGTATAAATGAGAGTAGTTATTGAATAATGAAGGACTATATGAGTATTTGATTGCGGCGATGCCGCTCATTATTGTCTTCAGCGAACGGCACGGACAGAGTAATTGTTGTTGCTGTCATTATAGACGTAGTCGCAATAACCAGTATCAAACCTGACAACCCAGGACATCGAGTCTCTTCTGAAATCAGACGTCCAAATCCTCATCTGACACGGATCAAATATTTGGTCAATATGTAAATCACCATTCTTTATTGTTGGTTCCATCAAAGACATGGCCTCTTCCAGAGTCGGTAACCGCCAGTCATTATAGCCTGCAAATTGCTCATGGTTCAGTTCTGAAATATAGTTTTTTGCTCTTTCATAATTCATATCGTTCTTGGAACCTGATTGTTGCCACATTAAACCGGTCGCACAGTCATAAACAACTGTTCCTCCATTTTGCGCTTCATACTTATGAGAAATACCAGGGCCGGAAGGATTCCTGCGAGAATCGAAAATACCCTTATTCCTCAGCATGATTTGTACTGTTTCAGGTGATAATCCCCCTTCCGGCTTAAAGCGGAATGTTTTTTTTGTGATTGTTGAATTCTCATGATTAGCAGCCTTCTCTGGTCTGGAAACACACGCTTTTTTATTCACCATTGTTATTACAACCAAACCGGCTATTAATGGGACAAGAACCATCGGGATCAAATAAAGCAGCCTGTTTCCCTTTCTATTCATTTATTTTATCTTTCTTCTTCAATTTTCAGCACACTATCTCTTGAAATAGCGTATGTCAACCACAAATAGACAGAATTCCATTGAATACCTGAAGATATTTTCAATATAATAACAAACGTTTTAAACCACAGAGACCTTAGAGCAGATTGAGTTTACTTAGTTATAGGGTTTGTTGAGTTAACCCAACTAACCCTCACAACCCAACAAAATTGATATAACTAAAACCAGTCGTTCAGAGTATACTTTCTCTGCGCTCCCGGCGTCCTCTGCGGTGAACTAACGTTTCTGAAAATAGTATCGCAGGTTAAAAAGAATTGAATAAACACATTAATCTACTTCTCCTGGCAACTGAAAACTTATTACGGCACAAAACAAAGACCTTTGTCGTCTGTCTTTGCATTATTGCCATCCTCTCACCCTTTATTACCGCCATCGCCATTTCGGAAGGCATAAAGGCGCAATCACTCACTTCTGTCAAGGAGGGCGCAGACCTCTATCTGACCTTTGATGAATTCGGCAGAAATGCGGCCATTCCCTTAAAGTATCTGGATGAGATTAAAAAGATATTTGGGGTAACAAAGGCGATACCGCGCATTATCGGACGGGCTTTTGTGCAGAACAAACTGGCAGTGATCGTTGGTGTCAATAAAGAAGACCTGCCGGAGTCCATCTCCTGTATTTCGGGCAGAATATTTGAAAATCCAAACGAGGTTGTTGTTGGCCATGAACTGGCAGAGCATTTTCACTTAAGAACCGGTGACCAGTTCAGCATGAGGGGACAACAGCGCAAGACCTTTACCGTTGTGGGATTCTTTTCCTCAGCATCTAGCATCTGGGGGTCTTCTATGATACTCATGTCCTTCAAGGATGCGGGAGAACTGTTTGGCAAGCTGGATGTAGCAACAGACATACAAATCCACACCCTGCCGGGACACAACTCAGAGATCGCGACCGACCTGTATGATATTTTTCAGAACGAGCCTTACAGATTGCAGGACAAACACATGGTCGAATTGTATTTTAAAAAGGGTTTTATGCTCAAAGAAGGTATTTTTAGCGCATTATATCTCGTCGCCTTGTCCCTGGGCGTGCCTGCAATCTTGGTAGCCTCAGGCTTCGGATTATCTGAGCGGAAAAAGGAAATCGGTATTATGAAGGCCACTGGATGGAATACCCTGGAGGTGTTAGAAGTGATTTCCTTTGAGCAACTACTCATCAGTTTACTAGGCGCTACCATTGCTATACTATTATCCATTTTATGGGTTAAGGGTTTTAATGGTGTATTTATTGCGCAATTCTTTGTTGCAGAGATAACCATGTTGCCGAAATTTACCCTGCCTGCAAGGTTTCTGCCTTTGCCATGTATGCTCAGCTTTTTCTTTGCCTTTATATTAACTATGGTCAGCAGCGTCTATTCTTCATGGAGGGCGTCAACCGAGTCGCCGGTTGTATCGATGAAATAAGGAATCTACTTAATAAAACCACCCCTCTATCCCCTCCTTGCGAAGGAGGGGACTGGGGTGGTTATAAAATTTAATAGTATCCTCCAGGAATCCCCCTCACCCCAACCCTCTCCCACAAGGGGCGAGGGAACTTTCCCTCCATTGATGGGAGGGATCAAGGGAGGGTGATACATTCTTTGTGTACCAAGGGTTCATGAGAGTTTCGTTTGATATTGTGTAACTATGAAATCAATTATAAAAACAGAAGGGCTTTGTAAATCGTACCACTGCCATACTCGCCACGAAGTATGTGCTATACAGGACATCAGCTTACATATTTCAAAAAACAGCTTTGTGGTATTGCATGGACCCTCTGGCTCCGGGAAAACCACCCTCTTGAATATCATCGGCACCCTGGACAGACCCACTGATGGCAAGATATTCATATACGGAGAAGATATCACTTCATTTTCGGATATAGCACTTTCAAGATTACGGCGTGAAAAGATCGGTTTTATCTTTCAGGACTTTCATCTTATCCCAAGGCTCACGAGTTGGGAAAATGTGTCGTATCCCCTCATTCCAGTTGGTATCAGTCCCAAAAAACGTTTCGAAAGGGCCAAAATACTTTTAGAAAAGATGGAACTCGGCGACAGGTTAGACCATAGCCCCGAAGAACTCAGCGGAGGACAGCAGCAGCGGGTAGCCATTGCACGGGCACTGGTAAATAATCCTGAAATTATCATTGCTGATGAACCCACATCTAATATAGATGAAGAAACCAGTGAACAAGTGCTGAAACTTTTAACAGAACTGAAGTCCAGCGGTGCAACCATACTCGTTGCAACCCATGATACTTCGTTTGAAAAGATTGCTGACGTGTTGTTTAAAATGAAAAATGGTATGATTGTGTAAATAGCATCAAAAATAAAGGGTATGTCTCCCACGAAGGAGTATGAAGAAGGTATGGGATATTGTATTTTCGAAATGGGAGATGGCAAGGCCGACTGTGCCAAGGTAAACTTTTACGCAGCACCAAAACCTTCCGTAAATATGAAAAAACCTGGCAGACTGTGGCACTGGGGAAAGATTCTGTTTGAAAAGTGGTGGCTATGGAAGTGGTTTTAAAAGAAATAGTAATTCACGTATCTCATTTAACAAAGTTTTATGGGAGGCTTCTCGCCCTTGACCATATTGACTTTGACGTTAAAGAAGGCGAAATATTTGGTTTTCTCGGCCCCAATGGCGCCGGGAAGACCACGACGATCAGGCTCCTTACCGGTCTATCCAAGCCCACAGACGGAAATGCTTCCATTCTGGGTTTTGATATAAATACAGAAATAACAGAAGTTAAGAAACGTGTTGGGGTTGTTCCTGAATTCTCTAACCTTTACGATGAATTGTCTGCCCTTGATAACCTGCTATTCGTGGCGCAGCTTTATGGTGTTCCACGCTTAGCGCGTAGAAAAAAGGCAGAGGACTTGCTAAAAACCTTTGGACTTTTTGAACGGAAAGACAGTCCCTTTCGCATGTTTTCCCATGGTATGAAGCGGGCTTTAACAATTGCGGCTGCCCTGATTCATGATCCTAAAATTGTCTTCCTTGACGAACCTACCGTTGGTTTAGATGTGGTGGCGGCTCGCTCTTTGCGAAATTTGATCGGCAACCTCCGTCAGCAAGGAGTAACCCTCTTTATTACAACCCACTATTTGGAAGAAGCGGATATTTTATGTGACCGTATTGCTATATTGGTAAAGGGACGGATCGTTAAAATTGATACACCAAAAGCCCTGAAGGCTGCCACTGAAGAAGAATCTGTGATTGAATTCTCTTTTGCAGAATTGTCTTCCACATTGATACACGACATATCCGACAAGCTTCCTGAAGCGAAACTTGTGGTAATGGACTACAACAAAGTGCGAATTCACGGTGGGATGCCCGGCAAGATATATGATAATGTATGCCAGCTTATCAGGGAGAAAGGTATTGAAATACAATCCGTCAATAGTATCAGACCAACCCTTGAAGATGCCTTCATCAAAATTACAGGTTTAAGCCCGACTGTTATGTCAATCGAAAAAGGTGGAAAATAGCAATGTGGATGGATGACTTCCGGGGCATATACTACATCGTCTTAAAAGATATGAAGACGTACTACCTCAAACCCCCTGCAATTAGTTGGGGGATTGTCTTTCCTGTCGCCTGGATTTTGGCTTTCTACTTAAGAAATCCACGGAGTTTTGAAGATTTAGTGCCAGGACTCATTGCCATGACCATCCTGTTTAGCACAACTGCTGCGGAGGCTGTTGTTATCAATTTTGAACTTCGCCTCGGTTCTTTGGAGAGATTACTCCTGTCACCTATTAGCTTATCTGCAGTACTTTTGGGAAAGGTGCTGGGAGGAGCTATTTTTGGCCTTATCATGTCAACCATAATAACAATAGGTTCCGTTGTTGTCCTCGGACTTTATCCGAATTTATTTTACCTTATTTTGATAATCATTCCCTCACTCCTGGCCTTTTCGTCTCTTGGCGCTCTCTTATGCGTTTTAGTGAGAGAAGTATTTGAGGCTCAGACTTTGCTCAATTTGCCACGATTTCTTATGATATTTCTCTGCGGTGTTATCCGTCCTGTCTCATCCATGCCAGCAGCATTAGAATATATTGCTTATGGAATGCCCCTTACGTATACTATTAATGGACTGTGGCAATCTTTTTCTGCCAGTCCGGGAACAATGATTCTTATAGATGCCATGGCGCTTATGGGCTTCTTCATTCTCTTCATCTTTCCGGCAACAAAGCTGCTTTACAGAAAGTTTGAATAGGTTAAAGAAGAATGGGTAAAATGTTATCTAACAAACAGGCATTTTTAACTTCTGAAAGATCGATTCCTAAACCCTTGGTAAATTATTCTGATGATCGTTAATATCTATACCCTTATCATGTTGTTTGTAGCCATATTTTCTCTTTCCCTGGGTGGTTTTTTGTTTTTATCGACGATAAGAACCCTCCTTAGTTTTAAAACAACTGTACCCTTAGAGGATAAGAGTAAATTCGAACGGAAGGGGTATCTGGTTTTTTTATTGGCGTGTGTAACCCTTTCTGTACGGATGATTGTCTGGCCTTGGTTCTACTTCATGCTCCAGAGCTTCGTGTCTGAAATACCCGGGGCTATGTGCATGTTTGGCGTTACGCAGATTTTCCCGTCCACAGTCACCTTTTTACAGATCATCAAACCCATCTCTTTTTTCATCATGGGCGGCTGGCTGTTGTGTTATTACATTGATAAATCTACTCCCACAGCGCCACTTGCCAGGAAAAATCTGCTCTTTCTTCTCATCGTCTGCGGCGTGCTTTTAGCCGATGGCATTGGGGATATTTATTATGTTATCCGTATGAAACCATTGATGTCCGTCTCCTGCTGTGCCACCTTCTTTGACGTGCCCATGAGACCTTCGGCTATGATTCCACAAGCTGTCTTTGGAAGAAACTTTCAAAAGATTTTATTTATTGTGTACTATGTTACGAATATACTCCTCATAGCCTTATTGTTTACAAGCATGTCGAAGAAATGGGTATCGGTGACATCACTGCCACGAAAGATCGTCCTTTACAGTCAGTATGCAATTGGAATTATCAATATCCCTGTTGTGATATACACGTTCATTGAAAATATCGCCCCGAGACTCATGCAGCTTCCCTATCATCACTGTATCTACTGCTTTATGGGGAATGGTATGGTTCCTGACGCCCCTATTATGCTCGGTTTATTTGTCATTGGTACCTTCGCAATTGGTTGGATGGGCATCATCAGGCTTCTTTGCAAGAATGGAGAAGCACGGCTTATAACAGAGCGGCTTTTGTTGAAAGTAAACAATGTCTCTGTCTTCTGTTTTCTTGCTTCTATCATTATGATAACGATACATTTAATTTTAATTTAGACAGGATTAACAGGATAGATATGACAAAGAAATTCTGGATAGGTCTCATTATTATTTTATTCATTGCACTAATGGGGGTCTCTTACCAAAAATTCCTGAAAAATCCGCATTGTGCCTATGATGGCTCTCCAGTCACCCCAATTTACGAGATTGATATCGTCCTTAAGGAGAAGTCGACGAAAAAGTTTTGCTCCATCTACTGCGCATCTCGATGGTTCAAAAACAACGTCACATTGATAGATCATGTTGTTGTCACCGATGAAATAAGGGGTAATAAGATAGACTCGTACATGGCCTATTTTGTGGAAAGCGAGCTAATCACAAATGAAACCAACGATAACCGCATCCACGTATTTCAACAGCGACAGGACGCCATTACCCATGCCGAAAAATTTCATGGCACGATGACTGACGACCCGTTTAGTCTTGATGAATAATTTGACAGGATGAACAAGATTTACATGATTTGAAATTTTACAATCGCCTCTTTTTTCTACGGCTGGTTCAATCGTCCTCGATTGAACCTAAATATTTGGCACGTTCAGATTCTTGGCACAAGTTCAAGCTATATGGACAGTTCAACCTTCTGGTTCAATCTGCAAAATTGAACCAGCTATAAAATAAACCACAGTACCCATAGGGAAAACACTATGATTACATTAAAACGGGTTTACGAAAAGCCGTCAAAAGGGGATGGTTTCAGGATACTGGTCGAACGGCTGTGGCCGCGCGGCATTACAAAGGAACGTGCGTCGGTTGATTTGTGGCTTAAGGATGTGGCGCCAGGCACAGAATTGAGAAAATGGTTCGGTCACGACCCAGCAAAATGGGAACAGTTCTGCAAACGATACAGGGTCGAGCTCGAACAAAACAAAGATGCGGTCAACCTCTTGAAGCAGAAAAGCAAAGAGGGCACAATTACCCTTGTGTATGCAGCCCGGGATGAGAAACACAACAGCGCCGTTGCTCTGAAGGAAATATTGGAACAACTATAGATTCTATGCTGATGGGTCTGCTTCGCCTCTCGTTCCCAAACTGGAGCTTGGGAACGAGAGGCATGTAGATTTTATACCACCTCCAACTGTCCCCCGCTGGCGGGGGCGCAGGGGGTGGACTGTCCATTCAACTACATCTGTTTTCCGGTTACAAAATCAGTTCGTTAGACGTTTGGCGTTTCTCGAAACGGGAGTCGTTGCATCTTTCCCATTCCCTGTTAGGCGCGCTTCCCCTCACCCGACCTTATATGCCTACTGAGTTTCATTGTCACAAATCACGACGTCCTCCCCAATGGACTCCTGCCCTTTTACTTTTATCTCACCACCTTTATTGTCGCAAACTTTTCCTTTGTTAATGGATAGATCTCCGCCAACCACAATGCCTATTCCCTTGTTATTGATTACTGTGGCGTCGTTCAGAAAAGCACCTCCCTTGTTGGCCCCGATACCGAAACGCCCATTTTCCTCCACCGATATTATGACGTCACGAGCAGCGACATTTCCCAATTGACTGTATATACCGGCTCCTCCATTATTATTGAACTCGTTTGTCGCCGTTTCACTGCCATATATGATAACATCGTATTTGGAAACAATTCCGTAACCTTTGTTGTCCACTACACGCGGTTCTATTAACTCAACGTAGTTCGACGCGTAAATGCCATGCCCAGCATTCTTCAGACTCGGTTTTAGCGCTATCCCATCTTTCTTTATTTTAACGCCGTTACCTTCCACTACTATATAGCTGGCTCTAACATTACCGTAGTATTCGTCGTCTGTATCTTCTTTCTGCTTCCCCCGCCCATTGGCAATAATCCCACTCTTGCCATTGCCTTTGATAATGCTTTGTTTTCCCACATAGGTTGGCAGATGTGTGCCCGGCACGAAATTAATGATGACGTCTCCTCCTTCGGAAACGATACCGGCATCTCCGTTGTTCTCGACTTGCAGCGTTGCATCATTGGCCGCCACATTTCCCGTCTGACTGTAAAGACCGATTTTCCCATTTTTATTGAATTTGCTTACCGTTGTTTCTGTCCCAGAAATGACAATGTCGCTTTTGGCAAAGACACCATAGGCTTTATTATCAGTTACCTCGACAGTTGACAACTGCACATACCCATCGGATTTGACGCCGTTCCTGGAGAATCCACTAACGGTCAGATTCTTTATCGTAAGGTCTCCCTTCTTGACAGAGAATCCGTCGGCATTTTTGCCCGCATTCGATCCATTTAATTCCACGTTTGAAGAATGGCTTGAGGCGTCAATTGTCACCGTTTCGGTTATATCCGGCAGTGATTTTTCCGGACTGATTGCCGAAATGCTCGATTCGAAGGTAATCGTGTCTTCACCCTCTCTCTTGTTGGCCTCCTGGATTGCCGCCCGCAGGGTGCACTGGTTGCCGTCTGTGGACAGGTCTACATCGCATACCCCATCCGTCAGGTCTGCATCCGGTTCATCTCCTGTAACATTAACTTCAAAACTGGGTACTCCTGATCCTGATATTGTGGCTGTGAAATCGGAGGTATCGTAAGCCTCGCTACCATTTTCACCCGGGGAAATCACAAAATCAACTATAGAATCAACATTACGGTAGCATTGACCTCGTAAGTGACGCCTGTCGAGTCGTTGTATGCAATATCCTGCGACCATACGTTGACGCCGTCAACCAATATACTTGCTGTAATTCCGTCTCCACCGCTGATATCATTTTTATTTACCCTGCCTGTGATAACGATATCCCCGCTTACCTCGCTTATCCAGCGGCGAACCGCGCAATGATTTGAACTCGGATTGCCTCCATTGTATCGAAGAAGTGTCCACGGAGGTTGTGTCTCAGCTTCCTCCCACCATCCGCTGGTATCATATGTCATCTGGGTAAACGATGAACTATTGCCGCAGTTGGTGTAGTATCCATAGAACCAGTTATCCTGACCTTGTACTCCGGAAAAGTCATTTTGCGAGTCGGCTATTACCGTATCCGCGCTCGTGTCGGCACCACTAATCGGGGCAACTTCATAAGAATAAACCGGCAGCAAGAAGCCCGATACGCTGCCCAGCGCAAAAAAGACGGTCAGAAATAATGTATTCAACAATTTCTTCATAAATCCCTCCTGTTGAAAGTAATCGTCATTGGTTATCTACGTAAATGGGTAAAACGAAGTTCATCAATCACAAAAAACAAGACAGGATAAACGGGATGGACAGGATACTAAATCTGTGGTGGCAGGAGGAAACCCCTACCACCACAGAATGAAATTACACATCCTGTCTTACTTTAGATTTTTTCCTGGTGGATTCGTATTTACTTAATCCACCCTACCCAGATTTATTTTCCTGTTCTTTCAGCAATTTATACTCGATGCTGTCCACAAGGGCGTGCCAGCTTGCATCAATCAGGTTCTCGGATACGCCGACGGTGTTCCAGACGCCTTCCTTGTCCTGCGACTCAATAATCACCCGTACCTTAGCAGCAGTCCCTTTTCGCGGATTAATCACCCGCACCTTATAATCCACAAGTTTCATGTCCCTTAATGATGGGTAGAACCGCTCTAAAGCCTTGCGCAATGCGGAATCCAGGGCATTTACCGGACCTGCACCCTCGCTTGCGGAGAGTTCCTGGACACCGTCTACTTTTACCTTAACCGTTGCCTCCGTTACGGGCAATCCGTTTTCCCGTTTCTCAACAATTACCCGAAACCCTTCGAGGTCAAAAAAACTCTTGTATCTGCCAATCTTCTTCCTTGCAAGTAATTCAAAGGACGCCTCGGCAGATTCAAATTGATACCCTTCATTCTCCAGATTTTGAACCTCTTCAAGGATGGCCCTCATGAGATTACTATCATGGGTTAGATTAAACTTCTCTATCTTTGCCAGAATCGTAGAACTGCCCGACAGCTCAGATATTAATATCTTTCTTTCGTTCCCCACCGATTCGGGCGGAATGTGTTCATACGTCTCCCTCTTTTTCTGAACAGCATTAACGTGCAATCCACCTTTGTGGGCAAAGGCGCTGGTTCCAACGAAGGGCTGATTAGGACGCAAAAGGAGATTTGCCACCTCGTAAACGTACCGGGAAACTTCAGTCAATTTCTTAAGCCCCCCGTCTCCCAAACAATGATACCCCTTCTTCAAGACCAGGTTGGGAATAATGGAGCACAGGTCTGCATTCCCGCAGCGCTCTCCAAAGCCATTAATCGTCCCCTGTACCTGTCTGACACCGTTGTCAATCGCAACAAGTGTATTGGCCACGGCGAGGTCGCCATCGTTATGGACGTGTATACTTAACAGAGCGTCCTTTAATTTTTCTCTGACATCACTGACAATCTCGGCAATTTCTGCAGGTAAACTGCCCCCATTGGTATCGCATAATACGATAGCATCTGCGCCTGCAGATTGGGCTACCTGAAGCGCCTTTAAGGCATACTCCCGATTTTTTTTATATCCATCAAAAAAATGCTCGGCATCAAAAAAGACCTCTCTATTTTTTGCCTTAAGATACGCAATGGTATCAGAAACCATTTTCAGATTTTCATCCAGTGAGACTTTCAATACGTCCGTCACCTGAAAATCCCAGCTTTTTCCGACGATGGTCACAACAGGTGTTTCCGCTGATAACAGCGCATTCACATTTTTATCGTCCGCAACACGCTTATCCGCCCTGCGTGTGCTGCCGAAAGCGGCAATTTTAGCGTGTCGCAGCTTCAAGGATTTTACTTCCTGGAAGTATGATTCATCTTTGGGATTGGCTATTGGATAGCCGCCTTCAATGTAGTCCACCCCAAGATCGTCTAATTTCAAGGTGATGGCAAGTTTGTCCTGTAACGAAAAAGAAATGCCCTCGCCCTGGCTGCCGTCACGTAGTGTCGTATCGTAAATAAAGATCCTGTTCATGCTAAGGAATTCCAAAGTGTCAGTTCCTCCCCCTTGACGGGAGGGATTGTTTCAAATTGAGCAGTCGCCTAAGGCGACCTAATTTATCACGTTACGCAGATGTTATCAACGGTGTAACATGTTGTCAAGTTTAAAGAAGCATGATACAGCACGGCATTGCAGAAACAAAAAGTAATAACATGTGTGAACTCGTAGGGGCGGGTTTGAAACCCGCCCCTACAAAGTAACGTCGATTGGCAAATACGCATGTATCGTTAGCTGGTATGAAATCATGCAACACTGCAGACGATAAAATGGGAATCCATCAGAAAAGATTGTTTTCTTAATTGACCAGACAATGATTGTTCCTTTATAATAATCTTGTAATATTTAGTATTACTATAACATTCAGCATATTAAAATCATTTTTAATTTATTGCAATCGGAGGAAAACATGTCGCATCCACAACATCCACACGGACAACATCCAGGCGGTCATCCAACATCTCACGGTCATGGCGGTCATCCTGCATCACACGGACACGGCGGCCATCCTGAAACAATAAGAGAAACCTATTCGCGCATAAAAGACGACACTTCTGGTAAACCTGCAGTAGAATACATGAAGAACATGAAGAACCAATTACGTCTGGTTTTCTGGGAGACCACGGTAGGGTGTAATCTGGAATGCGTCCATTGCCGCCGATTAGATGTGAGCACCACCCTTGCCAAAGACGATATGACTACACAGGAGGCATTTGCCTTTGTAGATGCCGTGGCTGAGACCGGCAGACCCATCCTGGTACTCAGTGGCGGCGAACCCCTCTTTAGGCCCGATATCTTTGACATCGCAAAATATGCCGTCAGCAAGGGATTGAGTGTTGCACTGGCAACGAATGGGACATTGGTTGATGATGCTACTGCCAGGAAAATTGTTGATGCAGGAATTGCCAGGGTATCCATCAGCTTCGACGGCGCTGATGCCAAGACCCATGACGAATTCCGGAAGATACCCGGCTCGTTTGAACGGTCAATCGCAGGATTTAAAAGGCTGAAAGACCTGGGCATGAGCATGCAAATCAATTGCACCATTGCAAAACATAACGTTGAACAGATCGACGATCTTTATAATATGGCCTTAAAAATGGGCGCTGATGCGATACATATCTTTATGCTGGTGCCCGTAGGATGCGGCGTTCAGATTGCCGATGACCAGATGCTTCACCCAAAGAAATATGAAGAGGTGCTCAATCATTTCTATGATCTTTCCAAAGAGGCAAAAATTCAAACCAAAGCTACCTGTGCCCCCCACTATTTCCGTATCATGAGAGAACGCGCTAAAGAGGAAGGAATTACCATCTCTCCCAAAACACACGGCATGGCTGCCATGACGAAGGGATGCCTGGCCGGCACGGGTGTGTGCTTCGTTTCACACAAGGGAGAGGTTTTCCCGTGCGGTTATTTGCCCGTTGAGGCGGGTCATGTGAAGAAACAAAAATTTGTAGATATCTGGAACGATTCTCCTGTCTTTCAAAAACTGCGCGACCCAGATTTATTGGAAGGTAAATGCGGTGCATGTGAGTACAAGAAGGTCTGCGAAGGTTGCAGGGCACGTGCATTCTATGACACGGGCAACTATCTTGCCGAAGAGCCTTACTGCATCTATCAACCGAAGATGGCCAGGGCAGGTAAAGAATAACGAAGCAGAACCTCTGACTAATAAAAGAGTTTGGAACCACAGATTTCACTGATTACACAGATAAAGATATTAAATAATACACAGCGGGTTCAGGTTTGTAACCTGAATCCCACAATTTAGTCGTGCAATAGCATATCCAAGGCTGGTTCTATCTTGCAGATTGAACCATATATTTGAACGGTACTCTAAAGCTTGAACTCGTGCTGTGAGATGGAATTATACCAAATGTTTCGGTTCAATCGAGGACGATTGAACCAGCGAAGAAATCTGTATAACAAATTTATAAAACCTTGCTTTTTTAGCATAGATTTTTAAGCTGCATAATCTGTATAAATCTGTTTAATCTGCGTAATCTGTGTGCTATTTTTTGGTTTTGGCTTCGCCACGCTGTGGCCTCTGTGGTATGGAGTTTTTAGGTATTACATTTCCCTTGACTTTAAGATTCAGCTCTGATAAAAGGCAGAAACTGTATAATAATTTGTTTGGCGTCATTGAGGAAGAATTGAAATGGCACACGGAATAACTCCTTCGGAAAAGTTTGTCGCCAGCCTTTGCGAACGATCATTTCTAAGATTGTGGACGCATTCAAATCCGAAGGGCAAAAAGGACAAGGAGCTTTGTGATTGCCTGGTGGTATGCGGCCCTCATATCGTCATCATTTCCGTTAAGGAGAACGAATATAAAGATACCGGCGACAAAACTGGTTGGGAGCGATGGAGGAAGGCCGCAATTGAAAAGTCGGCGGCGCAAATCTGGGGTGCTGAGCGCTGGCTTGATACTGTAAATGAAATCGTGCGTCATGACGGACGAACAATTACATTGCCCAAAAAGGACGAACGGCAATATCACCGCGTATCCGTTTCATTGGGCGGTAGAGGCCACGTCCCGCTAAAATGGGGCGACCTAGGGAATGGATTTATTCACATATGTGATGAATATAGCGTCGGTATCGTCTTTAGCGCTCTTGACACTATCACGGATTTTGTTGAGTTTCTGAAGGCCAGTGAAGCTTTAGTCACGAATGGCGTTAAGCTGATGTTCGCTGGTGGGGGTATTGAAGATCTTGTCGCGCTTTACCTGTCGCATGGGCGTTCATTCAACCTTAAAGCAGACACACATGAACAACCTGACAGGCTCATTTTGCACGATGACCTGTGGAAAGGTTTTTCTGAATCCGATGAATATGCTGCTATTCAAACGGACATGAATGATTCATACATCTGGGACCGACTCATTGAGCACTACGCCAGTGACCTGCTCGCAGATGGGATGTTCGACATGCATAGTAGGGAAGTAACGGATAACCAGCTCGCTTTAGTAACAATGGCGCTACAACCGAGAGCACACCGTGCAGTACTTGCGGAGTCATTTATAGAGTTTCTTGAAAACCCGGAATTGAAAGTAGCTTCGCGGGCAGTACAAGGCTACGCCGAAACGGCATTTGTATTCTTGATCGGTAAGAGTTCCGATAGAAAGTACAGAGTGCGGGAGCTATTTCTGAGATGCTTAGTCATCCGGGGCAGGCTTACTGGAGTCACAACGGTTGTGGGGATCGCTACCGACCGATCAGGCACATCAGAGGTCGGATACTCTTCCGACCTCGCATACATCCATATGCCCGAATGGACGTCAGAAAGTGAGAAGCAAGTTATCGGCATTCAGGCTGATTTGGGTTATTTTCGGAATGCTCAGTGGGCCAAAAGATAGAAGGTGTATGCAGAATCGCCCAACATGCCACTAGACCGGACAAGCCGGTCACTGGCAAGGCGTTGGCCGGAAGATGATGGATGGCTATTCCCAAACGTAATACAAAGGATGGAACATGAAACCGACGAAAGTTTTCGATGTCTTCAGAGCGTGTGCAGAAGCAATCATCAATGGTGTCCTGATTCGGCGAGTAAGCAGAACCGATAAGGAGTTCCACTTCCAGAACTGGTTCGAGGCGAGGCTGCACGAGATTGGAGTCAATTTTGACAAGAGCGGACGGAATTCATATCCGGATTTTGCTTTTGTCGCATTCACAGAGGGATACGAGATCAAGGGTCTTGCGTGGCCGGGACGTGAATCTACATATGATTGCAACAGCCAAGTACCGACAGGCTTTCACAACGGACGTGATGTATTCTATGTTTTCGGTCGCTATCCCCCGGCAGATGAGGTCGGTAAAGAATATCCGGTTATCGATCTTGTCCTGTGTCATGGCGATTTTCTCAACGCCGATCACGATTATCTGCACAAGAACAAGAGCGTCAAAGGGTTTGGCAGCTACGGGGACATCATGATCCGTGATCGCAAGATGTACGTGGCCCCCACACCCTTTGCCGTCGCCGATGGTCTCACAGGAACACGCACCCTTGTTGTTCCCTCGGCATGGGTTCAGCCGCCCGGCTTTCAGAAAGTGGGCACGCTTAACCGCGTTGAGACGGTGAATCTAGTCGTGGGGTATGAATTCGACCTTAAAACTAACCAGATAACTCCCAAGACTGTGCCAAATCCATCTGTAGGCACATTACACTCATTTAATGCATACCGTCTCGACAAGGATTCCGACAAGCCCGTGACCCTGAGCGAGAACGAACCAGACCCTGCCACAGACGACGAGTGCTTGACCGCAGGGGACATGGAGTAATATAGATGCCGAAGTGGATCGAATCTCAGTTTCCTTTTGCCCGCCTCTCCAAAATTGCCGAGCAGGAATCTTGGCGAAAAGAGGTATACCGCCCTGTCTATTACATTCATAAGTGGTGGGCGCGCAGGCTTGGTACCGTGTTTCGCGGCATCATTCTTGGGTCTTGCTTGGATGATCGCGAAGACTTCTGGCAACGATATTACGGCTCAAACGACTTTCACCAGATTTCGCTTTTTGACCCCTTTATGGGTAGTGGAGTCACCGTAGGCGAAGCCGTTAAACTCGGTTGCAGGTCTATGGGACGCGACATCAATCCGGTTGCGGTCACAGCCTGCCAGGCTGCCTTTTCACGTTACGATTACCGTGAGATTGGTGCGGCTTACCGAGTGCTGGAGTCTAATGTTGCACCGAAGTTGCTCAAACTATTCGAGACGCTCTCTGCAAAGGGCGAACCGGCTACGGTACTCTACTACTTCATGGTCAAGGTCGTGGGATGTCCAAATTGCAGTGCAACCATTGATCTCTTCAAGAGTCGCATATTTTCCGCCAACGCCATGCCCAAGAAAAACCCCTCGGCGCGCGCATCATGCCCAGCATGCGGAGCAATTACACACACAAGATATGACGCTGAAGACGCGTCCTGCCCATACTGCCAACAACGCTTCAACCCTCAGATCGGCACGGTCTCTGGTCCCCATATCCATTGTCCACATTGCGATGCACGCTTTAAGCTCGTTGATAGAATGAAGGACATTGACGGACCACTTGCCTATCGCCGATATGCGAAGATGATTCTATTACAGGACGGTCGCAAGGTCTATGAGTCGATGAACGAATATGACCACGAAATGGAGAAGATGGTAGCGGAAGAGTATGGCTCGATTGTTGATGGGCTTCCGCGAGTTCGCGTGGAATCAGGGTATAACACTGATCAAATGCTCAAACACAACTATCGCTATTGGCATGAATTGTTCTCTGACCGTCACATCCTGTGCATCAGGCAGCTCGCAGATGCTATACGTGCGCTAGAGAATCCCGATATTCGTCGCCTGTTTGCGTGTCTGTTTTCCGGAACGCTCGAGTTCAATAATTTGTTCACCTCATTCAAGGGAGAAGGAACTGGTGCGGTAAGACACATGTTTGCCAATCACGTTCTGAAGCCGGAACTCATGCCCATTGAGGCAAATATATGGGGAACAACCAAGTCGTCTGGGGCCTTTTCCTGCCTTTATCACTCCCGCATCGAACGTGCGCTTCACTACAAGGCGAATCCGACAGAAGTTGTCATTGATTCACACTCAGGGGCCAAGGCGGGTGGGTTCAATCATCCTCTTTCCGCACCCATCGCCGCATCTTATCAAGAGTTTCAGAATAATCGCGACAGCGTTTATATAAGCCAGGGTGATTCAGGCTGTACCGACATTCCCGACTGTTCTGTAGATATCATTGTTTCCGACCCGCCGTTTTTCGACAACGTTCATTATTCTCAGTTGGCCGACTTCTTCTATTACTGGCTGAACCATGTCCTGAACTTGTCGCCGCGGGACACTACGCGGCATCAGGCAGAAGTGCAAGATACGGATGCGTCCCTGTTCACAAGCAAGCTCACATCCGTCTTTGCGGAGTGTCGGCGTGTACTTAAAAGCGACGGGCTCCTTGTCTTCTCATATCATCACGCGAGACACAACGGCTGGACTGCTGTTCATCAAGCCATAAGACATGCTGGCTTTGTTTGTACACGAGCATACCCCATCAAGGCGGAAATGTCTGTTTCAATGCCCCTGCAGCAGGCCAAGTCACCGATCCATCTGGACCTTATACTTTTGTGCCGCAAGTCATCGGAAGCGAATATGCGTGATACAACCCACGATGCGTTGCATACGGCAATCGAGACAGCTAACGCTCAGGTTTCTATGTTGAAGTCTGCGGGGATTGCGGTATCTCTGGCCGATGCCAAGGTGATCTTAATGGGGCAGCTACTGTGTGAGGCGCACAATTTTTGCTGTCTTGATAGGGAAGAAGCGTTTCTTGAACGACGCGAGCAAGATGTCGATTCCTATGTTGCAAATATCCTCTCATCCAAGGGGGAGGTTCTCTATACCGCGACAGAATCAAAGCAATTCATTCTATTTGAAGAAATGGCAACATATCTGGCCAACAAGCCGCTGCACCGGACGCAAAAAAGCCCGCGCCGGTGAACTTCATGTTATGTGTTATTTTATTATTGTTTCTACTATGGATATGTCTTTTTTTATCCACTCATTTACTATGTGCAATTGCACGGCAAGTATTCTAAACTTTAACAACCTCCTCCTTTTCCACCTTATCAAGCCCAAATGCCGTATGGACAGCCCGCAGGGCGCGATCAGCATGAGCATCGTCAATGACACAGGAGATTTTGATTTCTGAGGTACTGATCATCTGGATATTGATTTTTTCTTCTGCCAGGACGCTGAACATCTTCTCAGCAACGCCGCAATGGCTCCGCATACCAATGCCCACTACCGAAAGCTTTGCAATCTTACTGTCGTGAAGGACTTCCTTGGCACCGAGGTCATTCTTGATCTTCTCCGCCGTTTCCAGGGCTAGTCGTAAATCGCTTCTCGGCACCGTAAAGGTCACATCTGCCCGATTCTCGATACTTGCGTTCTGGATAATCATGTCCACGTTAATTTTTTTTCTTGCAATCTCATGAAAAATCTTGGCAGCCTGGCCAGGAACATCCGGCACTGCCCTGATCGTAATCTTTGCGTCGTCCTTGCTTACCGCGACACCGCTCACAACAATATCTTCCATCTCTTTTGCCTCCTTACAAATCAATGTCCCCTCTTTGTTGTTGAAACTTGACCTGACATAGAGGGGAACGTTATATTTTTTTGCAAATTCAATCGAACGGGAATGCATCACCTGCGCGCCTAAACTCGCAAGCTCAAGTATTTCATCATACGACACCTTATCAAGTTTTCGTGCAAGAGGAACTTTTCTCGGATCAGCCGTATAGATGCCATCCACATCGGTAAAAATGTCACACCTGTCGGCCTTCATGATTGCGGCCAATGCCACAGCCGTTGTATCCGAACCGCCGCGGCCTAAGGTGGTAATGTTTTCATTCGCATCGATACCCTGAAACCCTGCTACAATGACGATTGTGCCTTTGTCCAATTCTTTCTGTACACGATGAGTGTTGATATTCCGGATGCGCGCCTTGGTATGATAGCTATCGGTAACGATACCGACCTGGCCTCCGGTAAAGGAAACGGCAGGATAACCAAGGGCGTGGATGGCCATTGCCACAAGGGCGATAGAAATCTGCTCCCCGGTGGACATGAGCATGTCCATTTCGCGTGTCGAAGGATTATCCGTTAGTTCATGGGCAAGGTCAATCAGCTCGTCAGTCGTTTGACCTCTTGCGGATACTACCACAATGACCTTATTCCCCGCCTTATATGTCTCTACTATCCGTTTAGCAGCCGCCTTGATGCGCTCCGCATTGGCAACGGAAGTGCCTCCAAATTTTTGTACAATCAGTCCCATATTCATTCCTTACATGCGTTATTTCATAGATACTATTGTGAACACCTTAAATAATAATTTGACATACGAGTGTCATTGCGAGCGACAGCGAAGCAATCTCATACATGGATTGCTTCGTCGCTTTGCTCCTCGCAATGACATGCTTATGCCGGTTCGGGCTTGTAGCCCAAACCGAAACGTTTTGGTTCAATCGAGAACGATTGAACCGGCAAAAACTTTTTTGCACAACTGAGACGGTTACGCTACCTTATTACGAATTTCAAACATTAAATTAGCTATTTAGATTATTAAATGTATTCATCAAAGTCAACTTTTTTCTAGAACAGACGAAAATACAATACTTTTTTGTAATTGACAAGGATTCAGAATGTCTATAAAATACCCAAAACTCAGGTTGAATTTAACCAACTTTACTCATATGAAAATTCTTTACCGCACAGGGAGGTATCATGAAAGGCAATCCGAAAGTAATAGAAGCTTTAAATGAGGTGCTCAAGGCAGAGATAACTGCCATTAACCAATATTTTGTGCATGCCAAAATGTGTGAAAACTGGGGTTACCATTCTTTGTATGAGTTTAATGAGAAAAACTCTATAGAAGAAATGAAACACGCAGAAAAGCTGCTGGAACGCATGTTGTATCTGGAAGGCATTCCCAAAATGGAAAAAGATAAACTGGACATTGGGAAGAACGTAAAGGAGCAACTGGAAAATGATTATGCATTAGAAAAAGCCGCTATTCAAAGGTTACAACAGGCTATTAAACTCTGCTTTGACCTGAGCGATGGCGGCTCACGTGAGCTACTCGAACATATCCTGCTTGACGAAGAGAATCACGCCAATGACCAGGAGGCATATTTGCAAGAAATTAAGGACATGGGCATTGAGAATTTCTTAACTACACAGGTTCAAAAAAAGGAAAAATCATAACGCAGTATAGCCACAAACAAATCTACCCCTCTTATATTCTCCCCTTGCGAAGGGGAGAAAGAGAGGGGTAAAATTCCATTTTATCGTTTCTCTTCCCATATCGTTTCATGCCTTTCTTCCTCTTCCAGCTTTTTCAGGGTTTCTTCTAGTTTCCTTTTTTCTTGCTCTAATTGTTCCTCTGTTTTTACAACATCCTTGTATTTTATGTATTTCTGCGCCTTTTCCTGCCCTATCTGCTCCAATGATTTTTCTAACATTTTTTCCTGAATTTCTTTTACCGTCTCAAATCTCTCAAGGTCTCTGGGTTCATAATACGGAGGATTATAATACAAAAAAGCGTACTCTGCACACCCTGCAAATCGTGTTGTTACGTATGCAATAATCGCAGAACCCAGCAGGATGAGGAACAACAACCTTACCCGTGGCTTTTTTCTATGGCGTTTCTTGCGTTCGGTTTTTGTATCCATGTATTTATAGTGAACGAATTAAAAAAGTATACATAATACACCCTCCCCCTGCCCCTCCCATCGTTCGACTGAGCTCACGACGAAGTCAAGGGCGGGGAGATAAAGTACACCTCTCAATAATGGGAGATGCAGGAATTTCCTCTCCCCTTGATGGGCAATGTCATTGAATTAAGGGAAAGTGTTTTTTTCGTCAAAACAAAGCCCGAAGGACTGACAGAGTATAGCCCAGGGCGACAGCCCTGGGATAAGGATTTAATAATATTTTAGCCCTGAAAGGGCGGCACAATATTTTAATTCAATGACATTGTCCCTGGTGGGAGAGGTTAGGTGAGGGGGATGTATACTTAATTTTGTCATTTAGTATAGTTATGCGCTGCAAGGTTTTTGGACACGTCGATGCATGTAATACATCGAGTTACCGCATTTATCGCATATTGAAATCTCCTCCCTCTTTTTCATGTATCGTATCAATGTAGTCACAAAGCCTGCATGACTCCAGGTCAAAGGCGACACCGATAACGGCGCATTGGTATAAGGGTCTATCTGTTCTGCAAGGACACCTGATGCCAGCGCCCTATCTACCACCCATTCGAGAGTCGGCAAGGCGTTATTCAGTTCAGTCAAATTTTTTGCTTTCATGATGTCATACTCTGCCAGCCACATTGTACAAATAAACCACGGGTTTCCCGGTGCACGTTCTGTATCATTACCAACACGATGATAAATATCATTGGTATACCTGGCAATCCCACCCACAGACGTCTTTACCCATAGTTTTTCCTTAATTGCGTTCATTGTCGTTTGTATCATTGATAGTTCCGGGCTGAACGTCCCAAAGGCCACGAGTCCATAAAGACTCGCATCTATCGTCATATCCAGCTCATAACCCCTTGCAGTCCTCTTTCCCATCCGTGCAAATCTTCCCTCATCCTTATGATAAAAATATGCTATCAATGCCTCTTTCATTTTTTCTGCAATTTCATAATATTTTTTACCATATTCTTGTTCACCAAAGGCGCAGGCAAAATTACCAGCCGCCCGCAATCCTGCAATAACCGCGGATACCGTAAAAGTATGCACGCCGTACCGCTCTTCCCATAGATCGTATGAATTTAAAGGCAAACCGGTCTCTTCGTCCCTGAATTTAATCATAAATTCCGCGGCATTGATGATCAAACACCGGTACAAAGGCTTCACAAATTCAATATCCCTGAACTCATCGTAATGATTCCATAATGCCCAAACGACCAGTGCAATGCCATCTTCCTGGATGGGAAGGCTCTTTTTTTCTTCCTTTATCCATGGATGCCACGAACTGGCAACAGACCTGTCCGGGTTATATTTGTGGAGTAAATAGCCGTCTTTGGAAATGACGTCCGTACAAAATTGGAAAAATCGCTTCGTTATGTCCATATACCCTGATTTGACCATGGCGTATGCAACGAGGGCGCCGTCACGCGGCCACATATAAGAATAGGTATCTCTGCCCATCTGTATGATATCTGAATCATTCGCTGCGATGATTGCGCCATTGTTATCAATCTGCGTCCGGATAATCAGCAAGCTCCTTTTAAAAAACGATACCAGCCTTTGAGGGAGGTCGTAGAAATTAAAGACCTCTTTACTCACCCACATTTTCCAGTAATTTTCAGTACGTCTGATCAACTCTTCGGGTGTTTTCTCCCAGATAACTTTGTTCAGTTTCACTACTTCACTGTGATTCATCCCCGCAGCAATCCAATAGTGGGCCGTATTTTCACCATGTGCCTTTATCTGAAGATTAATACCAAGGGTCGAATCGACCGATCCCTGGGCGATGGGATTCCCACTTAACGTCCCATCCTCAGCATCCCTCCATGTTCCTTCCGCGCCGCGTAACTCCTTGATTCCAGTAGCAAAATGGTCTACCCCGCATTTCGTAGGATCACAACAATTAATCAAAAAATACCTCTGTGCTTTATAATGAACAATTGCCCTCGTATCCGGGTCGTAATAGGCCGTGTCCCCTATCTCGTTCTCGTAAATATGAAAATCGTGATTGAAAAACAGTCGTATTTCCCGGTCTCTTCCTTCTAAATTCCTGACAACGATTTCCTTTACAAAAATATTCAAGTGGAAATCAACCGTGTCATACATCTGGAGTTCAATTTTTAAACGATCATTCCTTGCCTTCACATCGGTCACCAGGGTGTCTTCTTTATATTTCATCGTCTTTTGCCATTCCCCGCTCATCCAGCTAAACTGGCCGTCGACCCAAACCCCCATCCTGCTGGGATGCCCAATAGTGTGATTCTCCTTCCCCACGTATGGATAATAAATATCCCTGATCTGATATTCCCGATCAAAGGTGACCAGCATCGAACCATTTCCTACCGGTATGTCTCTGGGCATATATTTTCCTTCCAAAAAAATTCAACACACCGCAGAGTAGCAAAGAACGCGGAGTTACAACCCCCTTAGTCCCCCTTAACAAAGGGGGATTTAGGGGGTTGTCTTCGCGCCTTTCACGTCTTTGCGGTGATAAATCTTACTACGATAAATTCAAAACCAACAATTTAGGTTCTGTCATCTCTTCCATAGCATAGCGGACGCCCTCACGACCAACACCTGAATCTTTGACGCCACCATATGGCATATTATCCGCACGGAACGACGGCACATCGTTTACAATCACCCCCCCTACCTCCAGATGCTCATAGGCATAAAACACATGCCTTATGTTGTTGGTAAACACGCTTGCCTGTAATCCATATGCAGAATCATTTATCCGCTTTACAGCCTCTTCGAAGGTATCGTGTCTGGAAACTGTTACTGCCGGTGCGAATAATTCATTCGTATTGACCTTCATCTGCGGCGTTGTTTTCGTCAGTATTGTCGGTTCATAGAGCGTACCCCTGCGTCCTCCCCCATATGCCAGAACGGCACCCTCCTTCACTGCTTCATTGACCCATGATTCTATCCGTTGTGCTGACAGTTCGTCTATCATCGGCCCAAGCCTCGTCTCTTCACTGAGAGGGTCGCCCATTTTTAACGTTTTTACTTCATCCAGAAATTTTGGCACGAAGTCATCATATATTTTTTTATTAACAAACAGTCGTTGGAGGGAGATACATACCTGCCCGCTAAATGCAAATGCGCTGGCAATGCACCGTTTCACGGCATAATCCAGATTGTCACTGCTGTCAACAATAGCGCCTGCATTTCCGCCCAGTTCCAGGGTTACCCTTTTTTTGCCAGCAACCTGCTTGAGCCGCCATCCCACCGCCGCGCTGCCGGTAAAGGTAAACATCTTGATGCGCTCATCTGCAACCATCCGCTCTGCCAGACTCGACGCACAGGGGAACACACTAAACCCTCCTGCTGGCCAGCCTGATTCAGAAATAACTTCACCAAGCAATAGGGCAATTAAAGGAGTCTTAGATGCCGGCTTGATGATAATCGGGTTTCCCGATGCAATGGCTGGGGCTACCTTATGAACTACAAGATTCAACGGAAAATTGAAGGGTGAAATGCCTAATATCGGACCGATAGGAAATCTCTTATTAATCGCTGTTCTATTCTTTGAACGCTCAGAAATGTCTAACGGAATGTATTCGCCCAGCATCCTCTTGGATTCTTCTGCCGCTATTTGAAACGTCCCAATCGCCCTTTCAACCTCAGCCCGTGCATCAATAATGGGTTTCCCTGCCTCCAGTGCAATCGTCCGGGCAAATTCCTCGCTTCTCTTCTGAATCCCATCCCCGATATTACCGAGGATTTCAGCCCTTTTATAACTGGGCAGTTTTCTGGTTTCATCGAAGGCGTGAACGGCAGCCTGGATGGCATAATTCACATCCTTTTCCGTTGCAAAAAAGGTAGCGCTTACAACCTCATTATTATAAGGATTCCTTACCTCCAGCACATCCGTACTTTCCCGCCATTCGTTGCCGATGAGATATTTATATTTATTTTTCATTTTCAAACCCATATACATGCTCAAAATAAGTCCGAAGAATCTCTGCCACACTCCAGGCCTGTGAGATGCACCCGCGCGGCGTATGGGGCGGGTCTCCATCAAATATCTCAGAAACCGTCCCCAATCCGGCATCAAACAGGTGTTCATAAAACGGAGCAAAAAGTCCTTTAACGTATTTCAGGGTATCCTTATTACCGGCGTAAGCCCTTGCATAGGCTGAAATATACGGGCCTATCAGCCATGCCCACACCGTACCCTGATGATACGCCCTGTCTCTCTCGCAAACATTCCCGCAATATCGACCAATATAGTCGTTATCCTTCGGTGAAAGGCTTCTCAGACCGTATGGCGTCAACAAGTGTTCCTTTACTATCTCAACAACGTTTCTCTGTCTCTTTTTTGATAACATCGAATACGGCAGACTCACGGCAAATATTTGATTAGGGCGAATAGCTGTATTCTTCGTCTCACCATTGATATAGTCATATAGATATTGTCCTTCTTCGATCCAAAAGGCATCATTAAATGACTTGTTTACTTTTTGCGCTAAATTATTATAGTCCTTGCTTTCATTGCTTAAATCCATTTCGCGTGCAAGAAATGACATGATTTTTAAGGCATTATACCATAACGCATTAATTTCTACAGCCTTTCCTATGCGCGGCGTTACCACCCAGTCGCCCACCTTCGCATCCATCCACGTCAATTGCACGCCAGCAACGCCAAAATAAATTAATCCGTCAGAATCCATATGGATGTTAAATCGCGTCCCCTTCATATAATGTTCAACAATCTCTTTCAACACACCGAACAAATCTTTCCGAATAGTATTCAAATCCTTTGCAAAGCGGAGATATTGGTACACCGCCTGGACATACCACAGCGATGCGTCAACGGTATTGTATTCAGGCGTTTCGCCGTAATCGGGGAATCGGTTTGGTATCATTCCCTTGCTCACGTATTGTGCATACGAAAGCAGTATTTCCCGTGCGTCTTCGAATCTGCCCTGGACGAGAGTAAGTCCTGGTAATGAAATCATAGTATCCCGTCCCCAGTCGCCAAACCAGTGGTACCCCGCAATAATGCTCTTTTTATCGTTTTCTCGTTTTACAAGAAAACTTCCAGAAACAGTCAGCAAAGACTTGCACAACTTGGTAATATTTTTTACTTCTCCTTGTGGAGGTTCGAGAGCCGAGGTCGGAGCCTGGAGGCTGGAATCGCTTGACTCTAACTTCAAACCTCTGTTTTCTTTCTCGCGCAGTGCGGTTTCTTTCTCCAATAATTCAAACACCTCTAATTTGTTGTATTCATTTGTAGAGGCGACGATATGACAATCCTTCCTTTTATTCAAGTCGAAGTGCAGGGCAAAGGGACTGAGGTGGTCTTCGTGGAATTCCAGACCACGTTCATTCTCCTTCGGATATTCCATATTCTTATACCAAAACGAATTTTTATCCATCGCCTCTGCATTATGAAAAAGGTACATGGGTGTAAACCCTTCGTATGGCTGTAAACATATCCCTCCGTTAGGAAGAATTTTATAATCGGTCTTAAAAGCTGGATTTTCATGGGTAAGCCAGTGATAGTCCCGAAATGCAACCATGACCCTTACCTTCAACGCAAGGGCGAACGGCCATTCGCCCCTACAATTCACCAGATACAATGTTACCGTAGTATTTTCGCCATACACCATAAACACTATTTTTTTAACGTCTATCCCGTTAACGGAATATTCAAAGGTGGGAAATGGATTTAAACTAAATTGAACAAGATTTTTATACCCTTCCGGATAGATTATATTCGGATAGATGTTTGTAGACAGAGGATACTCCTTGCCATCGATGCACAGAAATTCTTCCAGTTTGGAGAGCAATAGGGTTCTTCCAAGCGGCGGCCTTGTAGCGGCCATAAGCAGTCCGTGATAGCGTCTTGTATTTGCTCCGGTTATCGTAGAAGAGGCATAACCACCGATCCCATTAGTCTCCAACCATTCCTTTTCGGTGGCCTTAGAAAGGTCATGACAGATATCTTTATTGAATACGATCGTCATATTCAAAACGCTTTTAAGTGAGGTGTGTTTTGCATATATAATCTTCAATATTTTATCAGTATTTTAAAGGGTTTCAAATTGATTATTTTTTACTTTCATACCGTTGTATGTTCTTTTATACTTATTTGACGATGCGTATGATTGACTTTCTGTAAATTATGAGGAATACTCAACCATGAAATGTCCGCACTGCCTGGAATCATTTCACGATTTTTACGAGGTAATACCCGTTGGTAACGACGCAGATGGCAATTGGGGTGTTGTTAGCAGGAAGTGTCCATCCTGTGAGCGAGTGGTGCTCGTTTTGGTGAATGGCAAAATTGGGAGTATCGGAGGCCGGTCCATGCTGGAGTCCGTCAAAGGTGAGCGCTTGATTTATCCGAGAACTTCAAGCCGTGTACCGCTCCCAAAGGAAGTGCCTGAAGAATTCGCCGAGGTTTACAGAGAGGCCTGCATCGTAATTTCTGATAGTCCAAAGGCAAGCGCAGCATTAAGTCGTCGCTGCCTGCAGCATCTGTTACGAGAGGAGGCGCATATTAAGCAAAGCAATCTCACCAACGAAATCCAGGAAGTGATAGAGAGCGGAAGTTTACCGCCATACATAGTGGAGGCTATTGATGCTGTCCGAAAGATCGGCAACTATACAGCCCGTCCAATCAAGAGTGAAAGGACTGGTGAGGTTGTGGACGTTGAACCAGGTGAGGCAGACTGGAACCTCGACGTGTTAGAAGCCCTCTTTAATTATTATTTTGTTCAACCGGCAACAATAAAAAAGAAACGGGAATTCCTTAATCTCAAGCTCAAGGAAACTGATAAGAAGGGGATAAAAAAGGTTTAAGTAAAAGATGGCTGTTAATTATACAACGTAATGTAGTATAGAATCTAAAATTATTTGCAATTTAAACCAAAAATAATTTATTTTCTGACCGAGCAATAATCTTATCACGGAGTCCCTGACAAAGCGGAATTAAAGCATCAAAGCCTAATCCGCGGTTGTCCTTGAATAATCCTTCGGATAATATCAAATATTCCCAAGCTTGTGGCTGATTATATTCATCAGGGGGAGAAACCACGGATGCCTGCTCACACCAGGAAACCGCTGCCCGGGTTTTTACTGCAACATTCTGACTATCAATGTCTTTGTCTGCTTTTGTTTCTACCAAATAAAGCTTATCGGCTGTTTTGACAAGAAAGTCCACTTCATAATTTCTCAATATTCCTGTGTAGTCTCTATATGGAATCTTTAACCTGTGACGTCTGTCCAGCTTGGCATAAGAGAGAACCTCAGTTGATGGATGTAAAACATCCATCATGAAATCTCGTTCAAAGCCCCCGCCTTTTGATTGGTAGCCCAACCGTGGATAAATACTTCTATCAGTCTCCACTGATTTACTTTCTCTCAGCATAATTCTCGGCACGTCTGACAATTTTCCCCATATACCCTTTTTGACTTCAAAACCATATCCCTTTATAAGCTTGATAATTGCCGTGCTTATAGTTTCCACGATGTGATCAAAAACAGGTTGATAATTGAGAATGGGATAGTTTTCTGGTTTGGAAAAATCAATGCACTCTCCAAAACAACGTTCTGAAACATAGGTATCGATTATTTCGGCGATTTCTGCCTGTTTAGCCGATATGGTGGGCGTTTTCCCCCGTGTAGTAACAGCTCTTGATGCCTGTCTTAAAAAATGAGAGTAATCGAAATAATCATTATCAAGTTTCCATACCCTTGTCTTTATTCCTGTTTCTACATGTGTTTCCTGGATAATAAGTTTCGAGAGATATTTCTTTAGCTGATGAAAATCCACATTATATTTAGAAAGGGTTTTTATACCGATTTGAGATAGCGCCGGTATTTTCCCTTCTTCAAACACCTGTATCGGCCATGCAATATCAAAAAGAGGAATTCTTTCTGTGACGGCGTCGACTGGAATAATATCTCCTGTTGTTGGTTCATTGCTTGTATCGCCTATCCCAAATATATACCCTTGTTTTTTCAATTTATTGTAAAACTCAATAAATTTTGGATGTTCTACAACAAAGAGAAAATCAAAGGAATTGGAAGGGTTTTTCTTTCTCCTTATTTCCTGGTAAGCCTCTATTTTTGCATCCTGCAACTCAGGATACTCATAACCAGGGAACATCAGCCGCAGTCCTCTTCCGACTATCTGTTCGAGGAGCAAATCTGCTTCAGTTGCCCTGAGAACGACAGTTACACAAATATTGTTCTTATCGAAACCCTCTCTCAGCATTAAAACAGAAACCACAACACGCAATGGGTCGTCATCCATGTCTATACGATCCAATCCTTTTCTGGCATTCTCAAGCTCTTTATCAGAAAGATCGGAGTGAATGACAAGTACCTTGCTTCCATCATAATATAAACCATTTTCATCGGTGAGTTTTGAAAAATGTTCGGCAGTCAAATCGGCAACCCTTGTATCCTCACAAAGCACCATTAAAACTGGTTTTTTGTTAATTCCCTTCTTTTTGAATTCGACAGCAAGCTGTTCAAGTTTCTTTCTGCCAATATCAATGAGGAGTTTTTGACCAGATGAAAGACCTTTTATTTCGCCCCTTGTATGGCTGCCTTCTGGTTCGTATCTTTCTGCCCTGAAATCAATATCTTCTAATGATTCTCCTGCAATGGCTTGCCTTTGCTCTAAGAAGAGTTGCTTTACCAGCATATCTTGCATGGCATTCAAAAGATCATAATCATAAATGATATGAGGAAAAAATTCTCGTTTTTCTGCACTTCCATAAAAAGGTGTAGCTGAAAAATCAATTTGTAAAAACATTCCTATATCGTTTTTATGATTTTCTTTTAGCCGGTTATGCAAGATATTCATGAATTGCCGCCAGATAAGCTCCGCGCCAGTAGCAGACCTTTTCCCATGAACGTGATGTGCTTCATCGTTCATTATGACAAGATCGGGGTATTCAGATAAAAAATCGGCTATTACTTCCCCTCGCGGCATTTCCTCTATATCTACACCGGTAAATTGATCCCACAAACTTGAGATTGAGGATTTAAGCCTGAATTGTTGCCAGTTGGTTATGAAAACAAAAGGAGCGTCAGTCGGTGTTGTGTTAGGTTTTACATCGTCAGGTTCAAGGATATCCAGGTGGAATCTTTCTCGCCAGTGTGACCCATCGGGTATAAAGAGGGAAAGTTTGTAGTCTGAAGTCTCAGGTCTTCTGTTACCTGTCTTTAAATCGCGTTTTCCCTTAAATGAATCGAGGATCCTATTTAACACCTCATGACCTGGTGTTACCACAATGAACCGGAATGAATAGTTGCCCGAACGTTCATCATTAATTTTATTAAAATATTGCCAGACAAGGAGCGCTGCCAGTACCCACGTCTTACCAGAACCCGTGGCCATTTTAAGGGCGTACTTAGGAAAAGGAATTGATTCAACTTCTTTTTGTAAGGGCAGGTGTTGAGCAAGGGCTTCCGGTACAACTCTCTCAAAGACTTCTTGTAAGGTCTTTGCCTGAAGGATCTCGTGACAATAAATAAGGGTTTCAATAGCCCTTTGCTGGCAGGGATGAAATCTTTCGGTAGCTTCCTCATCCCTCTGGAACCAGTAATGAAAAAGTTCAAGGGTAGTTTGGGTAACCCCATGCCATCCCTGCTCAACCCATGCCTGAACCTCACCTTTAAGAACATCGGCAAGAAACATCTGAGAGAATGATTGGCTATCCTTTTTAGACATTATACTTCTTTCAATAAAGAAAAATATTTCTCACGTGTCATTCCTGCTGTTCTCATATTATTTTTTATGATAAATACAGGTATTTCTTTCCAATCAGGTATAACTACTGGTCTTGTAATACCTTGTTTTGTATATACAAAATGATCACCTTCAATTCTTACACACTTAAATCCTGCTTTTTCAAAAATCTTTCTCAATTTGCTTGCAGGTATTGGATTTATTTTAGGCATTTTTATGATATGCTTACCGACTCAGTAGCGACAAGTTTTGGTGGAAGCCATCTTCCACTCACATCTTTCTTATATTTTGATTCTTCGAGGATTTCTTCAAGTGTCCCCATCTTTTCCGCCTCCTCAAGGAATAACCTTACAGCAGTCTTTAGCATCTCCTTTGAATGTTCAATAGAGTTTCCACAACTTGAAATATCAAGTTCCGGACAATATGCCACATAAGTTTCATCTTCTTTAAAGATGATAATGTCATACTCTATGGGTATCATGGTTGTCTCCTTTTTTACTCCGGATCTAATTCTCTTACTTGTTTTCTAACAGTCTATATTAGTTTATACCGTATATTTCTGCCCGTTTTTTAAATGCCTCTTCACTCCCTTCTAATATTTTGCAAGTTATCTTTCGGGTTTCTTCTGAGTCAATAGAACCTCTATTTGTAATTATTCCTTTTTCACTTGTACTTTTTAAAGGTATTATTAATTCAGCATCTCCTAAAACAGTAATATTCGCGTTATGTGTAGCAATAATTATTTGTCTCCGTTCTTTAATAACCCGTAAATGCTGGACTAATGTGTGATAAATAAACTCGCTATCGAGATTATCTTCTGGTTGGTCAATAACCAATGGGTATTTACTTTTAGAAAATAACAAAATTGAAAGTAATACTGATTGCTGCTGTCCCAATGATAATTTTGAAAAATCTCTTGAGATATACTCCTTCTTTGAAGGGTCTTCTGGATTTACAAATTCTTTTGTAACAATAATTTCAGGTAAATCCTCAAAAAAACAACGTTCTATTTTAAAAACAACTTTTTCATCTGACAATCTATCTAAAATTTCTGTAACATCTTTTTTTGAAAAGATTTTTTGATCATTCTTGTCTGTAATATTCAAAACCGCTGTTGAATCTTTACTGCCCACAGCCGATAATAACTTTGGTACTGTTACATGATTTGATATAAGGTTTGCTTTTGGAACTTGGGAAGTTCTCCATCCCATTGTTTCTTGTAAAATATCGGACAACTCAGGTGAAAGGAGTCCCTCTCTGAATTTTATCTTGACATGGAAATCTGATATAATTGATTCCAAATTCTTATTTAGTTCAGTCGCCACAGCGTTACGAATAGTAAATTTCTTATTTTTAATAGAAAATCTTTCTTTATTTAGCTGTTTTCTTTGGGTCTTAAGAGTTTTTAAAATTTCAGTTTTTTTGTTGAGTTCCTTTATTTTGGTTTCGTAATCCGTAACATCCTTAGTCACCTTCTTTATAAAACCCATATCCAGTTTTATACCTTGCTTTTCTAATTCTATCTTCTTTTCTTCTATTTTCTTTATTAGTTCTGCCTCTTTATTTTTCCATTCTAAAATTTTGGCTTTAAAATTAGCTGATAATTCTTTTATTTTTTGCTCTAACTTGTTAGAAAAATCGTCTACCAAAGTTCCAAAATCTGATAAATACTTCTTTATTTCAATAAACTCCTTCTTTCCTACTACAAGAGAATTTTCATCATAAGAATTGAGTTCTTCAATTAAATCAGCTATTTTCAAATAGTCAGATATACTTTCATATTTTTCATCAATTTTAGTTAGGAGTCCATTTCTTAAACTTGTTTCTCTCGTAAGGCTTTCCTGTAGTTTAATAATATCAACGGCTTTTTCTTTTTTTAAAGCCTCTAATTGCTTTTTATAATACTGCAAGTTTTTTTGGTAATCAGGCAATTGCTTTACTTCAATTTGCAACTTCTCAAGGGTTGTTTGATTATCAAGCAATTTTTGTAAAATCAATTCTTCTTGGTCATTTAAGTCGCCAAAATCACAAAAATCATCTAAGAACTTTAATAGGATTTTTGGATCTTTACTACAGTGTTGAATAGTTTCAGCAGTTTCTCCTTGCCCATAGCTTTCTATTGGAATAGAAACGGGTCCATTTTGCGGATCGGTCATATTAACGACTTCTCCGTATTTATCCCTATTTAAGAGATATTCATTTCCCACTTCATCACAATAAATCAGTGAGATTTTGTCCGGCCAAACCTCAGAGTCAATAAGTTGTTCTCGTGCAGTATTGCCAGATGTACACCTAACACTTTCAAGGGCAGTTGATTTTCCAGTTCCTCTGCCACCTATAATACAGGTTAAATTTCTGTTAAACTTTATAACCTGACTATTCAAAAAGCCACCTTCATATCTAATACCTTTAAAATATGGAAATGTAGCTGGAATTAAATCTTCCAACCTTACTCTTGCTGTTGAATCCATAAGTGCGATTTTTAATGAATGGAAATTAAGGCTATCCATTTTAAATCGTGTAACCTTATTATCCCCTTTTGCATTCTTACCCAATCCAGAAAGCGTATGAGAGTCCGAGAATAAAACTTTTGCTAATTCCTGATTTTGATTAAAACCATTTTTGCTATTTCTTTCATTTAATAATCTTCTCCGTTCATTATTGCTATCTCTTTTTGTATACCAGTCTAAATTGTCAATCTCTGATATTTCTAATGCGAGCAGATTTTTGCTTTTTAATATTTCAGCCTTATGTGGACTATATCCATCTTGCATTAGTTCAAATCCTGTCTTAGTATCAATATGAGCAGCAATACCTAAGCCTCCAAAACTTTCTGTTAATTCAAGGCATTGCGATATGGTTCCTTTGCAATATTTTTTATCATCGGATATATTCACTTTACCAAAGAACGATTTTAAGCTCTGATATGTTTCAAAATATAAAAGCAAATGGCCTTGTAGGGTTGTTAATTCAATACCCGGAACTACATAAATATTTTTACCTTGTGCATATTCTAATGCTTGTTCAACATTATCAATCGAATTGTGATCTGTAATTGCAATAATCTCTAATTTGTTCTCAATAGCTAAGTCAACAATATTTTGAGGAGTCATCGAAGAATCGGTTACTTCATAAGACCCACCAAATGAGTGGATGTGAAGGTCACAACGACGGAATTTTGCACCATCTTCTTGTAAGTTTATTTCTTCGATAATATTCATAGAACATTCAGTTAATGCTTTATTATCTTTCTATCTCCATCACCGCCCCAGCATCATTGCCAAATATATCAACAACCCTCACGGCAATCGTGCGTTTCTTCTTTTCTAAAACCTCTTTTGCCTCTGTGGTTACGGTCTTTGCCTTTTTGCCGTTGCCTCTGAACGCCTGCCACTGACTTTTGAAGGTAAAACCGTCATAGTCCCAGTCTACGGCCCAGTAATCTATTAGTACAGCGAAATTGTCTTTTGCTATCTTCATTAAAGCCGTATAATCTTCCTGCCCTTTCTTTGTTGACTTGCTTATGGGAATGTCCATCAACACATATCGTTTTATGGAAAGGTCAATTTCGACTTTTCCATCTTTCAGGTCTTTTACCCTTGGGATGTTCATCTTCAGATACGGTCTTTCATAGAATTTGACCTTATCCGAAAGGGCTTCAATGTCTTCTTCTGTCTTTGCCTTCTTAAGATAGTCGTAAATATCAGGAGGAATATCACGGGAAATGATTTCAATTTTGGGCGCATTGCCATGCGCCCCTACAGATTTCATGCGGGCATCTAGCGCCTGATGGTAGTTGTATTCATAATCCCATCCCAGGATTATCAGTCTTTTGTATCCCATGCCGTCAAGCTTTTGCGCTTGTAGTGCTAGTTCCTCTGCTTTACCTGCTGAAACAGGTCTGTCTGGATAACCGACATAGACAAGCTCTTCAATCCCATCTTCCGCCTTGCGAATGCCAAGACCGCTGAGTTTATCACGAGGCGTTGCGCCATAGAGTTTCAGGATTAATTGTTGCATCTCCCAGATACGACCGCCCGTGAGATAAATCATCTCTCGCTGATAGTTGCCAATATTTTCTATAAGAAAGGGCTTTGCTAATTGTTCTACAAGCCTTGCACGGGTAACCTGAATACCTACCTTACCAAGTTCGCAGCCAATCCAGCGGCGATTGAGCCTTTCTGCAACTGATAATGTCGTTCCCGATCCTGGGAAGAAATCAGCAACAATGCCGCCTTCGTTAGAAGAGGCTTTGATTATGCGCTCAAGAAGGGCAGTGGGTTTTTGAGTGTCGAAATTTAGTCTCTCATTCGCTACTGGGTTAATAACAAATATATCTGTCCATAAATTTTGAATTGGTTGACCAATATACTCGTCTAAATAAATTTTCCTGTAAATTCTTTCTCCTTGTTCTTTTGGTGGAAAATATAACTTACCTTCCTTATCCCATAGTTCCATAATTTCACGAGAAATAGACCATCCATTTTTAGGAGGTTTGTAACCTTTATATTCATAAATAAGATTAGCCCGTGGGTTTGGGCTTACGATAGGAGACTTCATAAATCTTCTGCCTTTTTCATCCATATTGTTAAATCGCTCTTCTATATATTCTTTGACTTCATTTGATTCTAATATATATTGTTGATTAAAGTTGATTTTTTCCGTTTTTGAATACCAAAAAATCGAATCTGTAACAACCCCAAGCCTGTTTTGTGGATTAGCACTACCACCTTTCCGTTTCCAAATGATTTCATTCCTGAAATTTTCCAATCCAAAAACCTCATCCAATATAAGTTTCATATAATGCCCAACATGCCAATCCAAATGTACATAAATACTCCCATTATCAGCTAACAGTCTTTTCATCAACTGTAATCTTGGATAGAGCATATCAAGGTATGAATCCGTGCCGCCTGCCCATGTATCCTTGTAGGCAAGACGTTCGATGATAGACGGTTCTTTTGTAAACTCATTACCTTCAATAACCATCTTGTGGGAATAATCAGCCTTGGAATCAAAGGGTGGATCAATGTAGATAAGGTTTATCTTGCCTTCGTACCCTTGTGAAAGCAATGCCTGCATGGCAAGGAGATTGTCGCCCCAGATAAGGCGGTTCATCCTCTGCTTATCAATCTCTTTTTCTCCAAACAGTCCGTCCCTGAATGAAAGTGGAAGCTTGTCTTTATATTGGGGATTGGGAATTACTATCTCAGCCGTTTGAAATTCAATATCCTTTGGATTGGGCGCTCTGCGTGGTTTAGAATCCCATACCAGTCGCGCAGAATCTTTCTTCCTTACTTTCCCATTATTCATTTTAAAGGATTGCTCGCCAGTTTTAATGAGGAATGGCTAATTTTATAAGTCATGTGCGCAGGCATAATAACAACTTCATTCATAGCCGTCAATTAATTTTCACCCAAATAACAAAAATGATTATTTGATTAATAACCAAAAAATAGTATATTGTTTACATTAAATCTCTTGTAATCGTTATCAGTAATCAATGATCAGTAAATACCAGATCCCCCGGTTCCTGAACTCCATTAACTATTACAATTTACCAAGGCATGATAAAAAAATAATTCTCATA
>JACRII010000063.1 GCA_016235875.1 Planctomycetota bacterium | reverse complement strand
TGTGAATACAAAAATTTTCCATTGAGAAATGAGAAGGGACATGTAGTTGGTATTACGGGGATAGCGAGGGACATTACCGCTCGCAAACAAATTGAAGAAGGACTGAGGCTGCTTAACAAATCTTTAGAAAAACGTGTGGTTGAACATACGGCTAAGTTAGTGGGGGTAAACGAAGAATTGATGGAGGAAATTAACAATCGCATACGACTGGAAGAAGAGTTTAAACAAAGTGTTAAGAAGTTACAAAAATCTATGAGAGGAATCGTACAGACGTTATCAGTAGCCATCGAATCGAAAGATTCTTATTCAATAGGACATCAGAAACGAGTGGCTAAACTTGCTCGCTGCATAGCTGAGGAGATGGGCCTGCCAAAAGACAGGATTGAAGGAGTCAGTATAGCCGCTACTCTTCACGATATTGGCAAAATTTCAATACCTGCTGAGATTCTAAATAAATTAGACCAGCTTTCAGAGGATGAATTTAATATGATTAAGACTCATCCATGTCTTGGTTATGATATATTAAATGAAATAGAATTTCCACTTCCTGTTGCTCAAATCGTACTCCAACACCATGAGAGGATTGACGGTTCCGGGTATCCTTCAGGTTTATCAGGAAAGGATATTCTCCTGGAAGCAAAAATTCTAGGCGTGGCTGACGTTATTGATGCGATGCAGTCTCCTCACCCGTATAGACCAGCGCTTGGTTTGGACAAGGTATTGGATGAAATTTCACGAAACAGGGGCATTCTTTACGATTTTAATGTAGTGTACGCTTGTTTGGTTGTTTTCAATGAAAAAGGATTTAAATTTGACGATAGATTGTGTACTGCTAATCTAAAGATATTCGAGGACGTTTTAATAGGTGTTTAAATTAATTAAATGAATTATAAAATGTCAGTAATAATTGTTGGGGCGGATCATCTTGGGTGCATTCCAAAGGAACTTGACAGAATTGGTATCTCGAAAATTCAGCACTTAAACGGCAGGAGTGGACAGAAAATTCGCGGAAAAATGCCTGATAATGCCGACTTTATTATTCTCCTTTATGATTTCGTAAATCATAATCTGGCGTACAAGATAAAAAAAATTGCCGGCAATAAAGGAATACCTATTATCTATGCAAAGAGATCCTGGCCATCTATATATTTTAGCATTCTGGAGCGTCGTCAGGAATTAAAAAAAGTAGGGTTAAATTTATTATAATTATGAAAAGGTGAAAGTTACTGATGGAATTTATAACACACAGAATTGATACCTATATCCTACGAGAATGTCCAAGCGATAAACATGATTTAATAATAGAAGCAACTAAAGTAATCGATCTGTATTCTGGGGAAAATCATGTCGCATCAGCCTATTTTGCGGAGGAAAACTTTTGCAGACCTGATGCAATCTTTTCGGAAGAGAAGATACATTTCTATGCCCCAGTTCACCAATATGAAGCAGTTACAGAACAATTGAATATGGGAAAATCCATTTACGTTGCATGGACTCCGTTATCTGGTTCGAATGTGTCCGGCTACGGCGAGGCTTACTTCTTTAACGAATTTAAAACCGTATTCGAATTCGAAACAGAACAAACCCTTATCCAGTGATAAAATACTAACAAATTTACCAAAAGGTAACAAAATTACTATGGAGTAATGACCCAATATTATGAACGGAAACATATTCTTGGCATGTCCAAACTGTGGTGATATTAAAAAATTTAGAATATTCTCAAGTAGCTTCCAAATTGTAGAACAATCTCCTGAACTAGGGATACGTACATTTGAAACTGGGGTTTTACCCAGTTTGCGGGAAAACGATAATTATATTGAATGTCTGTCATGTTTTAAAAAATCAGGGTATGATATAGCAGCAGACATTGGTAGAAAATACAGCCAAAAGAATAAAAAACTTTGAAGTAAAATTTCCAACACAGAGCTGGGTGTTTCATCTCTTCTTGAGGTGGAGCACCCTCCTCCCCCTCTCATAAAAAATACTTTTAATCACGGATACTCAATTTTTTCTACACTCCATGTGATCAAATCACAGAGTAAGTATCTTCTGTATATTTGAAATAAGCAGCCCACATACAATTATTCAATTCAACTTATTTTGCTTTGTTCCACAGGAAAATGTCATTGACATTAATTTTGTAAATCTGTAAAATGCCAACTGTCGTGATGACAGATACTTGCATTATAAGTATTTAATACGATCATGAAGGTAAAACAAAATATTTATGTATGTTGGAATTGATATTATTGAAATAAAACGCATTGAGAGATTGTTTTCTGCCAATGAGGGTTTTCTTAAAAAAATTTACACGGAAAAAGAGGTTGAATATTGTAAACCAAAGAAAAACAAATATCAGCATTTTGCAGCTCGCTTTGCTACAAAAGAGGCCATGTTCAAGGCCTTGGGAACTGGTTGGGTTGGTAAAATGAAATGGACGGATATCGAACTGTTAAACGACGAAAATGGCAGGCCCTACGTGAATCTTTATGGAAGTGTAAAAGAATTGGCAGACAGGAAACATATTAGCGATATCGCAGTATCATTATCACATTGCCAGGATTATGCCATTGCACAGGTACTTTTGGTACCAAAATATGAGGAACATTCATGAAAAAGCTCGTACTAATTAACCCGCATCCGATTGGAAATGTTGGCGAGGAAAACGTCTCTGTATTAAATCAAATGCCTGTAAATCTCGGATATCTAAAGGTATTAACGCCAAAACACTGGCAGGTTGATATTATAGATGAAACCCAGGGGCTTGCGATTGACGATACAGGAAATATTACCTTTGGTGAAGCCGACCTTGTTGGCATTACATCGGTGAGTTATCAGGCACATCGTGCATATCAAATAGCAATTGCCTGTAAAAAACGGGGTATACCTGTGATTATGGGCGGCATTCATGTCACCAGTTATCCTGAAGAGGCGGCAAAATACGTGGATTGTGTCGTGACCAGAGAAGCCGTAACCACATGGGAAAAGATTATTAGCGATTTTGAAAATGGCTGTCTCCAAAAAAGATACGATGGTGTCCTGACACCGATGGAGTTATATCAGGGATTGCGTCCTGATAGGAAATATTTAAAGGATAAATATAAATACCGGTATTCAGGTATTATAACAACCGCGGGTTGCCCATTTAGCTGTGAGTTCTGCTCAGTGCCTCAGTTCCAGGGCAGGAAATATCGTGAAAGGCCGATTGAAGATGTCCTTGATGAGTTTGAATCCATCAAAGGTCAATATCGCGGTTTGATATTAACGGATGAAAATTTTTATGGGCATAGCAAAAAATCCAATGAGCGTGTCCGAGACCTTTTTAAGGGAATGGTTGAAAGAGGAATTTACCAAAACTGGTTCGGTTTTACATCTCTCAATATCTATCAGGACGACGAAACCCTTGAATATATGAAGAAGAGCGGGTGTGTCGGGGTATTAATTGGGATCGAATCCATCAATGAAGAAGCCCTGAAAACGATGAATAAAAATGTAAACCTGCGCATCTCGATTGAGAATTATTTTGAGGCCATTGCCAATATACGTAAACACGGTCTCGCTGTTTGGGGGACGATGGTCTTTGGGAACGATGCCGATACCCCTGAAACCTTTAAACAGGTTGCTGATTTCGTCCTGGATTCGCACGTTGATATTATGACCTGCGGTATCCTATGTCCATTCATCAATACACCGCTGTATCACAGACTGAACGGAGATGGAAGACTTTTCAGGACAGACTTCCCTGAAGATTGGAAGTATTACACGTCTCATCACCTAACCTACGTCCTTAAAAACATGTCTCTCCAGGAACTTATTGATGGCTTCCAATATTTATACGACAAAATTTACTCTACAGAAGTATTACGGCAAAGATTCCAGAATGCAAAAGAAGTACATAAAGATAACATGAATGCCGCCATGTTTGCATTCAGAGTAAACCTGGACTGGCAGAGTGTCTATCAACACTTGATTCAAAATTTAAAAGAACTGCAAGCATCAGGGGTTTACGATGAGGCATTAAAACGACACAGTCAAATGGAAACATCCGGAAAAAAGATTGAATTGAAGCCGGTTGAGGTATCATCATAATTTAATGTTTAGGAATTTCAAACAAACGCGCCTCCCTCTTAATCCCCCTCACTGAGAGGGACAACCATCTGTCCCCCGCTGGCGGGGGTGAAGGGGGTGGACATCTGTTGCGAAAATGTGTATGTATAAGTCACCAAAGGCCTAATTCAACGTTTGTGGTTTGATCATCGTAGGTCAACTTATTCGCATTGAAAGGTGAATAGTTGACCTCTCTTGTTTTAATGCTCAGGAATTTTCATTTTGTTCATGCGGTTTTGCGTAGGGTGGATTAAGCAAGTGCGAATCCACCTTTCCTGGAAATAGTTTGGTGGATTCGGCGCAAAAACCAACGCCTTAATCCACCCTACTAATAACTTAAAAAACGAACACTATGTCAAAGGTCGTAATTACAGGATTGGGATTGGTCACACCCGTTGGAATCGGTGTCAAACAAAGCTGGGAATCGTTCATCCAGGGCAGGAACGGCACCAATGAGATGAAGTCATTCGATACCTCAAAATACAAGGTGCATCGTTCCTGCGAGGTAAAGAATTTCCAGTGGGATTTTGAATTGGAAAACCAGATCAAGGAAAACACCATCCATAAATATGTTTACTATGCAGCTAGAGAGGCGCTGCAAGAAAGCGGTTTACTAAATGATAATAATTTCGATAAAGAGCGATTCGGTATCGCCATGGGAACATTAGCAGCCGAATTGACGCCTTTTGAAAGGCTTCTGAGGTTAGATACTTCTAGAAAAGATAACGGTTTTGATAAAATCGTTGCAGCCGTTTATCCTCCCAATTCTATCACAAACATCCTGGCTCAATATTTTGATTTTGAAGGTCCAACCATGATCTCGCTGAATGCCTGCTCGTCTGGCAATCACGCCATTGCCTGGGCGTGTGAGCTTCTTATGGAAAACAAGGTGGACGTGATGATGGTAGGGGGTGGCGACATGATTCCCCAAACGGAATTTACCCACTTTCACAACCTCAAGGCCTTAGCGCCTGAACGCTGCCAGCCCTTTGATAAAAACCGCCAGGGCCTCATGATTGGCGAGGGGGCTGGAATATTGATCATGGAACGCTATGAATTTGCGAAAAAACGAGGGGCACAGATTATTGCTGAAATGGCGGGTTACGGGCTGAGTTGCGATGGATTCCACATGACTGCGCCACATCCCGAAGGAGATGGTGCTGTAAAATGCATGAGTGATGCATTAAAAATGGCAACCCTTTCTCAAGCAGACATTGGTTACATCAACGCACATGGTACAGGAACTCCCCATAATGACAAAACAGAAACCACCGCCATAAAACGCGTCTTTGGTGAACGTGCCTATAAAATTCCTTGCAGTTCCACAAAATCCATGATTGGTCACCTTATGGGCGCAGCAAGCGCCGTAGAATCGGTCATCTGCTGTCTGGTACTGAGGCATGGAATAGCGCCTCCAACAATCAATTACGAAACGCCCGACCCGGAATGTGACCTTGATTATATACCGAATAAGGCGCGAGAATTAAAAATAAGCCATGTGCTCAATAATTCATTCGCATTTGGCGGCAATAACGCCACCACGATATTCAGTAGGATGGGTTAAGCCTGTCCTGAGTGTGCGAAGGGCGAAGTGAACCCATCATTTACGTCTTTAGCCGTGTTTGTGTGTAGTAATCTGTGGTTAATTCTTCGCGCACTTTGCGTCTTTGCGGTGAGTTATAATGTTTTATATCTGTGTACATCCGTGTTAATCCGTGGTTAAAAGTATATGAAAAAGAGAGTCGTTATTACCGGTATAGGAGTTGTCTCCCCTCTTGGCTGCGGCAAAGAGGCGTTCTGGAATAATCTCATTGAGGGAAAGTCAGGCATCGCACCCATGATTTCTCTCGACCTCTCTCCTTACAAATGCAAACTGGGCGGTGAGGTCAGAGACCTTAAACCCGAAGTGTACCTCGGCAGCAAAGGTTTAAAATATTTAAACAAAGGCACACGGTTTTTGGGGTCTGCCTCTAAGATGGCGTTGGACGATGCAAAACTGCCGCAGGACGGGTCGTTGTCGAATCAGATGGGGATTATCATAGGCTCGTCTCTGGGCAATTTTTCTGAGACGACAGACTATTTCTATGAAATTATCCGGAATAATCCATCCGAACTATCACCCATGCTCAGTTACGACGTTGCCTTGAATTCGTCAATTAACTACGTATCGGTCATCTTTAAAATCAAGGGACTTGCGCGCACTATTTCTGCTGGTTTCACGTCAAGTACCGATGCCCTTGGGGATGCCTATAAAATGATTCAAAGAGGTATGGCAAAGATAATCTTGGCAGGGGGGGTAGAGCAGATTTCCATTGATTTATTTCTGATATTTTATTTACGTGGCCTTCTGTCCGGCCTAGACGGTGTAAAAGAGGAAAGCCTGCCCTTTGATAAAACAAGAAACGGATTTGTCATGTCAGAAGGCAGTTACGTAATTATTCTTGAAGAACTCCAACACGCATTAGACCGGGGTGCTCACATTTATGCCGAAATAAGAGGCTTTGGAAGCACATTTGTAGGAGGCAAGAAACACCCGGAAGACATAAGAGTGCGACGTGTCGAAAAAGCCATGCATGATGCCCTGACAGGTGCAGGAGTTAAGAAAGAAGATGTTGGTCTCATCAGTGCAAATGCAAACGGATGCAAGATGCAGGATAAAGTCGAGGCGAAGGCAATCCAATCTTATTTTGGCACAGGATGCAGTCAAATTCCAGTCTCTGCAATCAAATCGAATGTGGGGGAGTCTTACGGCGCTTCAGGCGCAGCACAGTTCATTTCTACGGTCATGTCCATCAATACAGGTTTCATACCCCACATCATCAATCACAGCAACAAGGACCCAGAAATAAATCTGAATTTAATCATAGAAAAGCCCCTCAAAAAAGAAATCCAGAATGTGTTGATAAATACCATGGATTATGATGGAAATAATTCATGTTTGGTGATAAATAAGTTCAGCAAATAATGTAATGCTTATTGAGTGTTTTATCTGAAATATCATAAATAACTTATTGGTAATTATAGAATAAAGATAAAAGTAAATGTTAGACTTAAAGTATTTCAATAATACATTAGTGAGCGGGCAGTATATGGTAAATTCATATAATGAATCAAATTATCCAGATAAACTCGTCGCTTTCATAGACATCCTTGGTTTTAAAGATTTGGTAATGCAGGGTAGAGAAGGAGCGTTACAAACAATAAATTATATTGATGGTCACCTGAAGCATGTTTTGAATGTGCTTAATGATAATTATGGCAAGACATTCTCAACTAAACTATTTTCTGATTGTATTTGCGTATCATGCGAATATTCTAAAGAGAACATCTTTTATATTTTGTATGAGTTAGCCTTTATACAACTCTACTTTTCATTAAGGAAAATGTTTTTGAGAGGGGCTTTGTCACATGGTTGTCACTTTGAAAATGAAAGAATGGTATTTAGTCAGGGATTAATAAAAGCATATGAATTAGAGCAAGTTGCAATGTATCCACGAATTATTGTTGACAGCACTCTTGTTGAGCAAATTATTAATGAACAAAATCCCTTTGAGAAAAAGAATAATCTAAATTTCATAATGGAATCTCCCGATGGCTATTTCTTTGTCGATTATTTGAATATGCTTTATGAGGACGGAATGGAACAGATAGAATTCTTACATGACCATAAAGAATCAATTATCGAAAACGTGAACAAGAATCTTAAGAACATAAGAATACTTGAAAAGTACCGTTGGATAGCCGAATATCACAATTATAAATTCAACGAGATATTTGATGCAGATGGATGGGAAGACTGTTATGCAGCCCAGGTCATAAATGAAACAACAATACATATGTCATCAGTCTTTCCATATTTTAAGAAAGCCTAACAAATCGCTCAAGAGGGACGCGGGATTAGCCGGTTTTCTTTATCAGTCTGACATGGTTACCTCGCGCCCCTTAGCTCAGGCGTTGGGCAAGGAGAACAAATATGACAACACCACTGACTCTATCGCGGCCAGACGGCACACCCATCACAAACTGGGAAATGTGGACCCGACCGAAAAAGGATTACCAGTGGGAACCCGAAAGAAGCGCAATGGAACTGGCGAAGGCTTGGTTCCGTCAATCCGAGATATCACCGCCAGAGGAACTGATACAACTACTGCATTCTTCAAGGAGGCTCACAGATCTACATCTCTTGCGCGGGATTCCCGAATACGTGACTTCACTTCCTGAAAGAGGCGAAGGACGTAACCATGACCTTTGGCTACTCGGCCGGACTAATCAGGAACAAATCACAATCTGTATCGAAGCAAAGGCAGACGAACCTTTCGGGAACGAAACTGTCGCGGAGTACAGACTGTTAGCCAACAAACGCAGAGAATCTGGTGAATCAACCAGAGTGCCAGAAAGAATCACTCAACTGCTTTCCCTCGTTCCCGCAGGGAACAACCGATGGGATAACGTCAGATACCAACTCCTTACGGCAATTTGCGGCACTGCAATCCAAGCCTGGCGAGACGGTTCTGCTCTTGCGGTGTTCGTGGTGCATGAGTTTCACACACGCAAGACGACGACAGACAATATCCGCGCAAATACAAAGGACTTCAATGCCTTCATGGCTGTCATCATTGGTTCTCATGAGCCAGTCATCACAGGAACGCTATATGGACCGGTCATTGTCGGCGGCGTGGACTGCTTGATCGGAAAAGCTGTGAGCTAAACAAAACAGAAATGCCCAACCAGCGCCTGCAGTTTACGTTTTTGCAGGGCGGCAAAATGAAACTGAGGCGTAACGTTGTACAAATTGCTAAACTTGACCAAAAAGAATTTCTCGCTTTCATAAGCAACGGTAAAGAAGACGTCCTGCAACAATTGCTTGATTTACCTGGGTCTGTCCAAATAGTTTAATTTTCAACTGTCATCGCAAGTGTTGTGAGCCGAAGCCCTGAGAATCGCAAAGGGGAAGCAATCCATTTTGAAACCCTTTAAAATCAGGAGATTGCTTTAGTCGTTCCACCTTCGCATGGTAATAAATTTTGGACAGCCCCGATTAATATTATTAAAGGTTCGTTAGGTTTCTTGGGTTTATATCGTTAACGCAAGAAACACGAAAAACTCAAGAAACGAAGAAAACCTAATCGTCTGTGTAATCAGAGAAATCTGTGGTTACGTACCGCCTTTTTGCCTGTGTCTCTACTTCATCAACGACTACGCGGTAAATCTTCTTGCTGCTCTTTTGGCACAGAATTTGATATATTTTAAATAATGCCGAAAACTTGTCTTTTTGTTTAGCATTAGTTCAACAACGTTAAATAAACGGTGAAAAATATGTCGGAAACGAATGACAAAACCAACTTCCTTTTAGTCAAGGTCTCTGACGACCTTATGAAGGTCTATTTAACGGTAAAACCCTTTACGCAAGGGGGTGTTGATATCAACGTGAATGACGTGCTGCAAATCCTGCAGTCGAAAAAAATTTCCTATGGAATAAAGGAAGAGGTTATCGGGGCTACCCTGGATAAAGCCAGATTAAAAGACAGCGCTGTTGAAGATGTACTTATAGCGGAAGGAGACCAAACGGTTTTTGGTGAAAACGGCAGGCTTGAGTTTCTGTTTGACGTTGATAAAAAAATCAAGCCTCAGGAGGGCGCTCATGGCAAGGTTGATTTTCACGAGGTGAGTATTATTGAGAACGTTGAAAAGAATCGACCCCTGGTAAAATTAATAGACCCTACTCTCGGGAAGCCCGGGAAAAACGTATTTGGAAAAACGTTGATCCCTGTTCATGGGAAACCATGCGTACTCCCGATGGGTGAAAATACCAGGGTATCTGAGAAGGATTCCAAATTGTTGGTTTCCTCTATTGACGGAAACGTAAGATACACCAATGGCGCCGTATCTGTAAAATCTTGTTGTACCGTTGAAAAAGACGTTGATTTTAGTACAGGGAATATCACAAGCAAAGGGACGGTTGTCGTCAAGGGAAACGTAAGAAGCGGGTTTATTTTAGATGCTATAGGAGATGTGGAGGTTTGGGGTACGGTAGAAGATTCTATAATAAAGTCAAAGGGCAACGTTTTGATAAAGGGCGGTTTTATTGGTTCGGGTAAAGGGAAAATTGAAGCAGAAGGAGATGCAACCATCGGCTTTGCCAGGAATCAGACAATTGTGGCAACTAATGTAATAATATTACGAGAGGCAGTGGGTTGTACAATCTATGCTAAAAATGCCGTGAAAGTAAGTGGGGATAAGATATCTATCGAGGGTGGAATAACAACTGCTGGAGCAATGATTGAAGTCGAATCTTTGGGAAGTAATAATGAGGTTCACACAGACGTAGAAGTCGGTACTAACTACGCTGCACAACAAAGTCAAATGATCAAAAGAAAAGAGACAAGTGGTTTAAAAGCTCTCTTGAAAACGGTTGATAAGGAACTTAATACACTCCATGCAATTCAGAAGGCAAAGGGAGAACTTCCACCACAGTACACAACTACATTTGATCGCCTCCTTTCCCGAAGGGAAGAGTTAGTAAAAAAATTAAATGACCTCGCGAGCGAAGAAATAGTATCGGTTAATAAGGATGCTAAGGTATTAGTCCATAAAGTTGTTCATCCGGGAGTAGAGATTAAAATCGGCGAATCAACCATGACCATTCTTGAGGAATGTAAAAAGGCAACATTCTATTTGACAGGAGATGAGATAAAAATAAAAAAATGAATGTTCAGAACTTATAACCACCCCTCTTTCCCCTCCTTCGCAAGGAGGGGATGAAGGGGAGGTCTTCCATAGACTATTTACCATATTAGTTATGGACACGAAAACCGCTTAAACAAAATGAAAATTCCTATACGATTAAATTATCGACACAAAAAATTATCTCATGACCAATGTAATAATTAGGCATGTCAATGAGCACGATGTGGATGCCTGTTATACCATTGAGTCTATCTGTTATACTACTGATGCAGCAACAAGAGAAAAAATTCAAAAACGCATTGAACTGGATCCAGACGGATTTCTGGTTGCTGAATTGAAGGGTCAGATCGTTGGTATGATTAACAGCGGGTCAACAAACAGGGATGATATAACGGACGAGGCATTTAAAGACATGGTGGGTCATGAGAAAAACGGGAAAAATATCGTCATCTTCTCTTTAGCTGTATTGCCTGAATATCAAGGGAATGGAGTTTCTAAAAAACTCATGTCAAGATTTATTGAGGTATCGAAGGCATTAAAAAAGCAGAAGATCCTCTTGATTTGTAAATCTAACTTAGTTCCTTACTATCAAAAATACGGTTTTTCTACGGTGGAAAGTCAACATCAACACTTGGCGGCTTTGAGTGGCATGAGATGTATTTGCCTTTGCATAATTTGCCAACGGATTAAACAAAAGATTTTATTTGAGCCAAATTTACCTCTCTTATCAAGCATAATCGCTTTTTACTCTATTTACTCTTGCTGAAACTATGAAATGGGTTTGTTTCCAGGATAAACTTGACAAACATTGATTTGAGTCTTATAATCCCAACATGCCTGAGATTGAAGAATTAGAACATAGAATTACAAGACTTGAGGCCCTTTACGAAGACGTCCTCAAAGAAAAGATTACTTACATTGCCTCAAGGCTCGACCAGATATATGAAAAGACTGAACGTGACAAGACTGATATACTCACGAAGACAGAGCGTGACAAGACTGATATACTAACAAAGACAGAGCGTGATAAAACCGAATTACTCATAAAGACGGAAAAAGATAAAAAGGAGCTTATCTACTGGATGATCGGATTAATCCTGGGTTTTTCTACTTTTACAATTACTGCAATATGGGCAATCCTATCTTTTGCGTTAAGGAAATAAGTTTCTTTGAATATAAACAATTGAAAGCCACGTAGCATGAATTATACCTTTGCCCCTTGGCTTTTAATTCGTCAACCCCACATCAACCTTGCATAATCAACTATCAAATCAAAAATTACCTGGCAAACTATGAGCAAACTATTTGAAAAAAAGAATATCGGCCAGATGACGTTGAAAAACAGGATAATCATGTCTGCCATGGACCTGGGGTTTACTTCGGATGGCACCATTAACGACCAGATTATCAACTTTTATATTGAGCGTGCAAGGGGGGGAGTAGGTCTTATTGTTGTTGGTGGCTGTTATCCTGAGATGAATGGTAAGGTCTGGAAGAGCATCATTGGGCTGGATAAAGATGAATTTATCCCCGGATTAAAAAGATTAACCGATGCCATCCATCAGTATGACGTTCGTGTGGCTGCTCAACTCCTTCATGCCGGCAGAAGCGCTTCGTCTTTTTTTACAAAAATGCAACCAGTCGCACCCTCTGCAGTGACATATAGAAGCATTAAACAAGAACCCCGTGCCCTGACAATTCCAGAGATCAAAACGGTTATCGATAATTATGTCAGCGCCACATTAAGGGCGAAGAAAGCAGGTTTTGATGCCGTCGAGCTTCATGGCGGGATGGGATATCTTATCAATCAGTTCCTCTCTAAGACAACGAACAAGCGCGACGATGAATACGGTGGAAGTCTTGAAAATAGAACTCGTTTTGCAAGGGAAATGGTTCTCGCTATAAAACAAACTGTTGGGAAGGATTATCCCATCATCTTTAGAATGTCAGGTGATGATCTCGTAGAGGAAGGGCTCAAGATAAATGAAAGTATTGAAATTGCTAAAATGTTGGAACAGGCGGGCGCTGACGCCTTTAACGTCTCTCCCGGCTGGCACGAAAGCAAGACCCCCATTATGTTGATGTCCATTCCAAGGATGGCTTATGCATATCTTTCTGCAAAGGTTAAATCTCAGGTAACAGTTCCCGTAATTGCTTCGGTGAGGATAAACAATCTTAAATTAGCAGAAGAAATATTAGATAATGAACAGGCAGACCTGGTGTCAATCGGTAGACCTTTGATTGTTGATCCCGAACTGCCGAATAAATTTAAAAACGGGCAGTATGATGATATCAGGACGTGTATTGCCTGCAATCAGGGGTGTTTTGATTCCCTGCTTAATTTTAAACCAGTAGCCTGCACTTATAATGCGATGGTGGGGCATGAAGGTGAATACAAGATAACCAAAGCGGATAATTCGAAAAAGATTGTGGTTGTGGGCGGCGGACCAGGTGGCATGGAGGCTGCACGTGTCCTGGCATTGAGGGGGCACAATGTGACGCTGTACGAAAAGAGTCATCAACTGGGTGGTCAATTACGATACGCCTTTATTCCACCGGGACGAGAAGAAATACAAAATATCATATCGTATCTGGAAAGACAAATTTCAAAACTCAACGTAAATATAAAAATGGGAAAAGAGGCAGATTTACAGACGTTAGAGGAAGAACACCCTGATGCAGTAATCATAGCCACAGGTGGACGTCCAATAATGCTCAATCTCCGGGGAATAAACGGAGAAAATGTTTCTATCGCCAGTAGTGTGTTGGAAGGGAAAGTAACGACAGGGAGGGACGTTGTCATCATTGGCGGTGGAACGGTTGGGTGTGAGGTGGCGCTGTACTTGGCAAAACAGGGGGCGATGAGACCGGAGGTAGCCTGTTTTCTGCTTAAACACAAGGTGCTCGACGCCAAAGATATTGTTGAATATACCTCGAAGGGGAACAGGAATATCACCCTGCTGGAAATGAAAAGAAAGGTTGGGGGCGGATTTGGTTTTTCCACACGATGGGTTATCCTCAATGAACTAAAAGATGCAGGGATAAAAGAAATAACGGAACTAAAGGTAAAAGAAATTACAAACAACCACAGCGAAAACGGACAAATACATAGGGGGGTGGTGTATGAAAAAGACGGTCAGGAACACTTTATCAAGGCAGATACTGTTATCGTTGCCGTAGGATACAGCCCCAACAACGAACTCCAGAAGCAGGTGGAGGGAAAATTCCCGGAGACATACTTTATCGGCGATTGTGTCAAAGTACGCACGGCACTTGAGGCTATTCATGAAGGTTTTCAAGTAGCATTAAAGATATAGAT
>JACRII010000066.1 GCA_016235875.1 Planctomycetota bacterium | reverse complement strand
TGACGACGGCTCAAAAGGCACAAAGGGATTTCCAACCCAGATATTACAGGATTTAATTAACAAAGGGACAAAAATTGATATCGTATTCGCAGTAGGACCTGTCCCCTTGATGGCTGCTGTCAGCAGACTTACAAAACCTTACAATCTAAAGACGATCGTGAGCCTCAATCCGATCATGGTGGATGGAACGGGTATGTGCGGCGGCTGCAGGGTCTCGATTGATAATAAACCCAAGTTTGTTTGTGTGGACGGCCCTGAGTTTGACGGTCATCTGGTTGACTATGACAATTTGGTGCAACGCTTGAAAACGTACACAAGCAACGGCAAAGATGCAAGATTACAAAGTGTAGGAAAGGATAGTGCCTGCTGGAAACCACCGGAAGACCGTGCAGGGATGGTACATAAACCAGCGGTCTCCATGCATGCCGCTGAAGGGCATGCGGTTATCGATCAATTAGCAGAAGGTCTTTCCAGCGCCACGACAGGAACTGAAAAGGCAGGCGCAAAGAAAATGGGCGCTATTCCACGGCAAAAGATGCCGGAGCAAGAACCCGCTAACAGGATAAAGAATTTTGAAGAAGTACCTTGTGGATATACACCAGAAATGGCTCGTCAGGAGGCATTACGATGCCTGCAGTGCAAGAAACCTCTCTGTTGCGATGGCTGTCCTGTTAGTATTGATATTCCAGGATTTATCAAGCTGATTGCAGAAGGCGATTTCCTTGCCGCGGCGCGTAAGATCAAAGAGAAAAATGCCCTGCCGGCCGTTTGCGGCCGTGTATGCCCGCAGGAAGATCAATGCGAAAAGGTCTGCATCGTAGGTAAAAAATTCAAACCCGTGGCGATAGGAAACCTGGAACGTTTCGTCGCCGATTATGAAAGAACCCATAATGCAGTGACCGTACCGAAGCTACCCGAAAAAACAGGTTATAGAGTAGCAATTGTCGGAGGAGGCCCGGCCGGGCTTGCCTGTGCAGGTGAACTCATAAAGATAGGGCATGACGTCACCATATTTGAGGCGCTGCACAAGGCTGGCGGTGTATTGGTTTATGGAATTCCTGAATTCAGGTTACCAAAGGCCATTGTAGAATCAGAGGTAGAATATCTCCGGAAATTAGGAGTAAAGATCGAAGTCAATGCCGTCGTTGGAAAATCACAAACGGTGGATGAATTATTACAAAACGGCTTTGACGCCGTTTTTGTCGGTACAGGCGCTGGATTGCCCATGTTTATGGCAATCCCAGGTGAAAATCTGAATGGCGTATACTCGGCAAACGAATATCTCACACGGGTCAATCTGATGAAGGCTTACAACACAAAATACGCAACGCCAATAGCAATGCGGAAGAATGTGGCAGTAATTGGCGCAGGAAACGTGGCTATGGATTCGGCACGAACCGCACTACGCCTGGGCGCCGAGAATGTTTATGTCGTTTATCGTCGTTCAAGAGATGAAATGCCCGCCAGGGTTGACGAAATCCATCACGGAGAAGAAGAAGGGTTGCAGTTTAAATTCCTGACGAATCCCATAAAGATTTTAGGCGATGAAAAAGGCTGGGTCAGCGGACTTGAGTGTGTGAAAATGGAGTTAGGCGAACCTGACGAGTCAGGGAGAAGACGTCCTATTCCTGTAAAAGGCTCCGAATTCGTGCTCAATGTGGAATGCATAATTATGTCTATCGGCAATGGCCCAAACCCATTAATTCCATCCACAACACCCGATTTACAGGTAAATAAGTGGGGCAACATCGTAGCAGATTTAGAGACCTGTAAAACCAACAAGGAAGGTGTCTTTGCCGGTGGGGATATTGTGACCGGCGCGGCAACCGTCATTCTGGCCATGGGCGCCGGGAAAAAGGCTGCAAAATCAATAGACGAGTACGTAAGGTCTAAAAAACCCGCAGCCGTAATGAGCTGTTGTAAATAAAAAATAAATTATGAAAGTCATTTTAAATGGCGAACCGAAAGAATGTTCAGAAGGAACGACCATAGAAAAATTGCTTGATATATACAAGATTGACAAGAACCGTGCAGCAGTAGAATTGAATTTACAGATTGTTCCCAGGAAAGAACTTTCTAACCGTATGCTTAAAGATACGGATATATTGGAGGTAGTGACTTTTGTTGGTGGCGGATAGAATCGAAAAGGAACTCGAAGACAAGAAACTCAAGATCGGGAAGTATGAATTTACTTCCCGACTTTTTGTTGGTACGGGAAAATATCCTTCTATGGAAGTAATGGCGGAAGCGTTAGAGGCAAGCGGCGCAGAAGTGGTCACCGTTGCTGTCCGAAGGGTGAAAATCAACGAATCGGAATCCTTGTTAGATTACATTGACACAAAAAAATACAAAATTCTGCCCAATACGGCGGGATGTTATTCCGCCGATGAGGCCATTCGGGTAGCCCGCCTCGCACGGGAAGCCGGCATGTCTGACATGATCAAGCTGGAGGTGCTCGGTGATGAAAAAACACTCTTGCCCGACCCTGTTGAAACACTGAAAGCAACGACAATCCTGGTAAAAGAAGGTTTCACCGTGCTCGTGTATACCTCCGACGATCCTATCATCGCAAAAAAATTAGAAGATGCAGGCGCAACCTGTGTCATGCCGGCTGGTGCGCCGATTGGTTCGGGTCAGGGTATTTTAAATAAAAACAACATACGGATTATCCTGGAATCAGCAAAGGTTCCTATCATCGTGGATGCCGGTGTTGGCACTGCATCAGATATAACCATAGCGATGGAGCTTGGCTGTGAAGGAGTGCTGCTTAACACCGGAATCGCCCTTGCAAAAGACCCGGTACGCATGGCAAGGGCCATGAAACTGGCGTGGGAATCAGGCCGACTTGCATTTCTTTCCGGACGCATACCCAAAAAACTTTATGCTAAGGCCAGCAGTCCGGAAAAGGATTTTTAAACTTTTTTTGCCAGCCTGTGTATTTTTTATCCTGATTGATATTATTCCTTCGTTCTTACTTCAATAATTTTCCAGATGTAGATTTATTAAATTTACTATGCTTGCCAAAAGAATTATTCCATGCCTTGATGTAAAAGATGGCCGTGTCGTTAAAGGAACGAATTTCTTGAATTTAAAAGACGCAGGAGATCCCGTTGAAATAGCGGCTTTGTATGACAAAGAAGGAGCCGACGAGTTAACCTTTCTCGATATTACAGCATCTTACGAAAACAGGGACATTATTCTCGATGTCGTTAAAAAAACCGCCGAACAGGTTTTTATGCCGTTGACTGTTGGCGGCGGTATTCGGAACATCGACGACATTCGCCGATTGTTAAACGCCGGTGCCGATAAAGTTTCCATCAATACAGCCGCTGTCAAAGATCCAGAATTTGTCACAAAGGCGTCCAGACGTTTTGGCAGTCAGTGTATCGTAGTCGCTATTGACGTAAAAAAAGCAAAAGGCAATACTGCCAATGCAAAGTGGGAAGTTTATATTCACGGCGGCCGAACGCCGACCGGGTTGGATGCTGTCACATGGGCAAAGGATGTTGAAGCAAAGGGCGCCGGTGAAATATTACTAACAAGCATGGATTGCGACGGCACCAAGGACGGCTTTGACATCGAGTTGAACAGAACCATATCAGAGGCGGTGAACATTCCCATTATAGCCTCTGGCGGGGCCGGTAAATTGGAACATTTTTTCGACGTCTTTACTAAGGGAAAGGTTGATGCAGCCCTGGCTGCCTCTATTTTTCATTATAGAGAAATCTCTATCAGGGAAGTAAAAGAGTATCTGATAAAAAAAGGCATCAACATAAGAATCAACAAGTTTGTGTAAGTTTTTAGAAGTAGTGACGTGTGTCGAATGACGAGTGACGAGTAAAACGTCACCCGCCACCTGCCCACGCCACTTGTTTTCTTTATAAAAGATTCAATAAAAATAAATAATTTATTTCCCAATTCATTGACATTATTTATTTTAATGATATAATTTGGGTGTTTAAAATATTATTTTAAACATTCATCTTCCCAATTAATGGTAAACTTTATACCACAAGAAAAGATTGCAGAAATACAGCAAGCATCGGATATTATTCAAATCATATCAGAGCACGTCCACCTAAAACAAAGCGGTAGAAATTTCCTGGGCTTGTGTCCTTTCCATTCTGAAAAAACACCTTCATTTACCGTAAATCCAGAGAAAAAACTTTTTAAGTGCTTTGGATGCGGCGAAGGTGGAACGGTATTTCAATTTATCATGAAACAGGAAGGTGTGGATTTTGTGGAAGCAGTAAAGCTGGCAGCTTCCAAGTCACATATTGATCTTTCTCATTTACAAAATAATAAAAGGACATCTTTTTCGACTGCAGAAAAGACCCATTTGGTAAACATAACCAATTTTGCTGCAAAATTTTATCATAGTATCCTGCTTAACAGCGAATATGGAAAAGTTGCAAGAGATTACTTACAAAAACGGCAGATAAACGATCAATCCATCAAAAACTTCTGTCTTGGTTACGCCCCCAATAGCTGGGATGCGTTATTGAAAACATGCAAAGAACGCAACATTCCAAGTGAACTATTGGAAAAAGCGGGGTTAATTATCCCAAAAAAGGAAGGAAATGGATATTATGACCGCTTCCGGAACAGGCTGATGTTTCCAATACTGGACGCAAGGAAACAAGTCGTTGGTTTTGGGGGCAGGTCTTTAGATGACTCACTTCCAAAATATTTAAATTCACCGGAAACCGTTCTTTTTAACAAGAGCAATGTCCTTTACGGTATCGATCTCTCAAAAAATGCCATTTTGAAACAGCACAGAGTAATACTCATGGAGGGTTATACAGATGTAATCATGGCACATCAGCATGGAATAGATTGGTCAGTGGCTGTAATGGGAACGTCTATATCAAAACAGCACCTGAGGCAATTAAGACAATACTGTAATCAGGTAATACTCCTGCTCGATTCGGATATTGCAGGCCAGAAATCTTCTGATAGAAACCTGGACATTTTTATTGAAGAAGAATTTGATGTAAAAATTGCTCAACTGCCTAAAGACTTTGACCCCTGTGACTTTCTCGTAGCAGAAGGCGCAGAGAGTTTTTTGGCATGCGTCAATAGCGCCAAAGATTTTTTCAGTTTTAAGATCGAAATGGCTGCCTCCAAATGGGACATTTCAACCATTCATGGCAAGGCAAATGCCATCGGCGATATTCTTTCGACAGCAATGAAAATGCCTGATGTTATCAAACGTAATTTACTCGTTAAATGGGTCGCCGAAGAGATGTCCATTGATGAGGTAACACTGCGGTCGCAGCTAAAAAAATTTAATAAACAACCCTTTACCACAGATAAAAGACAACCTGTCGGGCAACGATTGGATGCTTCTTCAAAGATGGAGCGAGAACTCTTGTATTTGATGTTATCATCCAATATACTTATACCAAAGGTATTAGAAGAGATATGCCTGGAAGAATTTACTAATATGGATTTTCAGCAGATAGCCGGGAAGATAGTTGAATTATACCATAAAAATAATGTTGTAAAAGGCGAAGACGTGTTACATATATTGGATGACGCCCGACTCAATAAAATTCTCATGGACATTGTAACAGCAGAGGAGTTTCAAAATATTACCGATCATGGCAATAGGCTAGACTTGTGTATTCATTTTTTAAAGAGACGAAATAGCAAAAAAGAAATGCACCAAACAAAGAAAGAAACGTTAGAGACCGTCAAGGTTAATAGTAGCGAGGAAGATATCGTTACCTTATTGGGCGAATTTCATAGAAAAAGCAGAAACATCCATGCTTTGAAAAATAAGACTTAGGTCTTGTTTTACGCTATCAACCGTATGATAAATCTAGACAAAAAGACGCATATTGATTATCTCCATTTATATAACTTATTAAGGAGGTCTATCTTTAAATGGATAATTTGAATCAAAAAATTAAGCATCTCGTACAAAAGGGCAAAGAAAAAGGTTACTTAACGTACGAAGAACTGAATGATATGTTGCCCGATGATGCGGATATTTCTCCAGAAAAGATTGATGACATCCTGATGATGCTGGATGAGCTGGGAATAGACCTCATTGATGAAACAGAAATTGAGAGCCGCGATGTTGCTGATGCAGAAGAAGCACCAGTTTTTACAGAAGTCGATTTGGAATTCGGCGAAGTTCCGACAATTACAGAAAAGATAGACGATCCTGTTCGCATGTATCTCACCCAAATGGGCGAAATCCCCCTGCTTACACGAGATGAAGAAATCATGCTCGCAAAAAAGATCGAAATTACGAGAAAGCGATTTTTAAAGAAGGTATTGCATTCCGACCTCTCGCTGGCGACCTGTTTAAAGATATTGGAGGATGTGAATAATGGGGAACTTTCGTTTGATCGTACCCTGAAGGTTAATGCGATGGTCGATAATTGCAAGGACGAAATTTTAGAACAGTTTCCCAGAAGTTCTAAAATCCTAAAAACGATCCTCCAGAAAAACAAAGACGATTATCTTCGCGCCAAACGAAAACAGACTTCGGAGAAAGAAAGAATAAAACTTCTTCGAGTAATCAGGAATAGAAGGCGAAAAGGCATCGACCTGCTTGAGGAAATAAATATCCGCACAAAACGAATACAGCCACTGATGAAGAAACTCCAGGAAATCGTTCATGAAATGGAAGAACTGGAAACACAGACCATGGAATGCAAGCCGCGTTCCAGGTCAAATGGTCGCTATAAAGAACTGGAATCTCAATACGAAAAGTTGGAAGGTATGGTTCTGGAATCTTCTCAGAGATTGAAACGACGTGTTGAATCTATTGAAAATATTTACAGAGAACATGAGGGCGCTAAAAGAAAACTTTCCGGGGCAAATCTAAGACTCGTGGTAAGTATTGCCAAAAAATACAGGAACCGTGGTTTAAGTTTCCTGGATTTAATTCAAGAAGGTAATACAGGACTTATGCGCGCAGTGGACAAATACGAGTACCGGCGGGGGTACAAATTCAGCACCTATGCTACGTGGTGGATACGCCAGGCAATTACCCGTTCAATTGCCGATCAGGCAAGAACGATACGTATTCCCGTACACATGATCGAAACCATGAGTAAGATACGAAACGTCTCGAAGAAACTTCTGCAAGAAAAAGGCCGTGAACCGACCATTGAGGAGATTGCAAAAGAGGTAAAGATCACCGTGGGAGAGGCACGGCGCGTGCTCAAGATATCCCGACACCAAATATCGCTGGATCGGCCTGTCGGTGAAAGTGAGGACAGTTCCTTCGGCGATTTTATTGAGGATGAAAAGGCAGAATCCCCCGTGTCAGCCGCAACCCAGGAGATGCTGAAAGACAAGATTGAGAATGTACTGGAATCGTTAACCTATCGTGAAAGAGAAATCATTAAACTTCGATACGGTATCGGCGATGGATACACATATACGCTCGAAGAGGTAGGCAAGATATTTAAGGTCACACGAGAAAGGGTTCGACAGATTGAGGCAAAGGCGGTGCGGAAATTACAACACCCGATCAGAAGTCGAAAACTCGAAGGATTCCTGGACGGAATTGGCGGAGAATGATAGGTAGAGACAGGTTTGAAACCTGTCTCTACTGCACGTAAAATTATCTGGAAAGAGGAATGAATGAACGAACGGATAGAGGCACTTCGGCGGTTACAGTCCATAGACACAAAGTTGAAAAGACTGGAGGGCGACAAACTCTATAGAGGTTATGACGTTCAAAAAAAACAAAATCAGATTCAACAAAAGAAAGCGGAATTGTCAAAAATTAGTGAAGAGACAAAGGCATTCCAGAGAAATATCAACAGTAAGGAACTCGATCTGAAAAGCATAGAGACAGAGATTAATAAATTTCGACAACAGATGAATCTGGTCAAGACCAACAAGGAATACAGTGCATTGAAAACTGAAATCGGAGGAAAGGAAGCAGACAAGTCCGTCCTGGAAGATGAAATTTTGCGCATGATGACAACCTATGAGGAAATGCAACAAAGGCACAAATCCTTTGAAAAAGTAATTGCACAAGAAGAGTCACAACTGAAGGAAGTTCAAAAACAAGTAGAAACTGACATACAAGCAATGGAAACTGAAATCTCCGAACTCAAGGAAAAACACAGCAACTATGCATCCAGGGTCGATCAGGATGCCTTACAACATTACAATAGGCTTGTCAGCCACAAGGATGCAGTAGCTATAGTCAGCGTTATTAATCAGGTATGTCAGGGTTGTTTTATGTCCGTAACGGCACAAACACTCAACCAGCTTATGTCAGGCAAAGACATTACCTTTTGTCACAGCTGCGGTCGGATTTTATACCTTGAGGATGGTAGTGAAGGATCAACTGAAGATTAAGTAGACGAGGTGGTCGTCGGTCCTGACTATTCTTACGAATGGAAGGGACGGGAGGAAAGTCCGAGCTCCACAGGGCACAGTGCTCCGTAACGCGGAGTCCCGGTGACGGGAAGGAAAGTGCAACAGAAAATATACCGTTCCATCTTTTTGATGGAATAAGGGTGAAATGGCGGGGTCGTTCCCCCTGGTTAAAAACAGGGAGACACGTATCGACTTAATGTAAGAGCCCACCGCTCTGATGGTGACATCAGAGGCATGGCAAACCCCACTGGGAGAAAGGCTAAATAGGGAGGGATGAAGTGGCCCGCTTCGCTAATACCTCTGGGTAAGCCGTTCGATCTCGCTGGCAACAACGAGACTAGATAAATGACCATCCACGACAGAACTCGGCTTATTGTCTGCTTAAACGAAAATCCCCTCCGATAACTTTAATTGGTAATTATCGGAGGGGATTTTTTATTTCTTTTTTGTCTTTTTCGCCGTCTTTGCAGCCGCCTTCTTCTTACCGCCGGGATTATGTTTTGCACACGTCGTACACATAACACACCTCCTTTTTCAAAATACGGTTTCTGTGATAAAGTACGGTTTACTCATATTATAATAAATTACATTTATTACAAGGTATTTCTATCTCATACTTCATTCTAATTCTTTGTAATTTTTGTGCCCGTGATACCTTCCAGCGCTTCCTTCACCTTATCAATAGCCGCAATAATTGCCACCTCTCCGCCCCAATTCAAAAAATTTATTGCCGCCTGAATTTTTGGCCCCATACTTCCGGGAGGAAAATGACCCTCTTTTAAATATCTTCCTGCTTCCTTTACCGTTAGAGCTTTTAATGCACGTTCGTTCGGTTGTTTGAAGTTCAAAAAGACATGTTCCACACCGGTAATCATCAAGAGACAATCTGCTTTAATATCCCTTGCAAGGACACTGGAAGCAAGGTCTTTATCGACCACAACATCCACTCCCTCCAAATCCCCATCTTCTTTCATAATAACAGGAATACCACCGCCACCAGCCGCAATGACAATATCGCCTGTTTCTAGCAGGCTTTTTACAGCCCGCTCTTCCACAATTTTCAATGGATTTGGCGATGCAACGACCCTGCGATATCCCCTGTGACTATCCTCCACGATATGCCACCCTTTTTCTTTACGAAACCGTTCCGCATCTTCTCTGGCAAAAAAAGGCCCTATAGGTTTTGTGGGATTTGAAAAAGCAGTGCCATGCTTATCAACGATAACCTGTGTTAACACGGTAACGACACACCTGTCAAGCCCCTCTTTTCGTAAGAGGTTGGTTAAAGACTGCTGAATCATATATCCAATCGCACCTTCGGTATCTGCTACACAGACACCCAAGGGAAGTTCGGGCACCTGATTCCGGCTGGCCTCCACCATAAGTAACAAATTGCCCACCTGAGGCCCATTCCCATGCGTAATGACTACTCCATACCCTTGTTTTAAACAGTAGACAATGCCATCCAGACTCTTGCGTGTGTTCTCAAATTGCTCTGCAATTGTACCCCGCTGTCCTTCCATGATTAGGGCGTTCCCCCCTAATGCTATTACAACGATTCTGCGCTTCTTTATTTTCATTATAACCGAGGATTTATAAATGATAGTCAGGGTAATCCAAAGGTAAAGTCAGCTTCCTACAGCCCCAATAGGGCTGTGATAAGATAGCCCAGGGCAACGCCCTGGGAAGAAAAATATAGCAGAATTAAACCCTGAAGGGGTTATATAATAAGGTATATTAATCCCATAGGTATCGTTCATCATAGTTCACCTGATATGTATTCAGAAACTCCAGGAATTCTTCCTGGAACGTTTTATTTTTGTGATGTGAACAAGGATATTTGTTAACGATTGGGACATTATTTTCCCTTCGTTGTTATTACGCTCTTTCAGAGCTTAAAATATGTTGTACTCTTACCTAGGGCGCTGCCCTGGGCTTTCCTATGTGAGCCCTTTGGGCTATCAATATCAGCAAGTGTTGGGTTTATCGAACCACTCCACCTTTGGGCTTTTACCTAAAATTGAACCATCTTCCCTTAATTCATTGTTCAATTTTTTCTAATCTCGTTTCAAGGAGTTCTTTGAGTGTAGTCGTACCTATCTCTCGCAAGAGATACCGAACACGATCGGTTGGCTTGTCTATGTGAATGATCTTCCTCAAATCAATGGGAGTGCCAATAATTACCACATCACATGGTATGCGGCGAATCGTTTCTTCTAACTCTTCCATTTGAGAATGCCCATAGCCCATCGCAGGCAACAGCTTACCAATATGAGGATATTTCCCGAATGTTTCAGCAATCGATCCTAC